>JAKCDN010000101.1 GCA_021841795.1 Acidobacteriota bacterium
GCGGAAAGGTCGGACTTGAGCATGGAAACTTATCCGTGGCGCCGCGCCGCTTTCGCTGAAGTTCTGGCACAGAACCGCTTCCTGATTATAGCCTTGAAGCGTGGAACCGGCGTGAACCGCGCCGGGGGCGGAGGGAAAACCATGCCATTCCGCCCTTCGCATAGCTCTCGAAATCGCTCGATCGCCCAGGTGGGCGCAAAATAGCAGGAATCTCGTGGCAATGCATGCTGCTCCTCCCGGCTTACATTCCAGGCCCGGATCAACCCGTTTTTGCGGAGAGAATCGATGAAGGTGTTGTGCAACCCGGCCATCCGTAGTGGGCGCTGTCTGTCTTTCGCGCTCTGTCTGACTCTGACCGCAATCTTCCCCCTGCGGGATCGCGCGCAACAACTGGCCGCGCCGGGTGTCCCCGCCGCCGCGGCATCTTCGCTCGGCTGCACCTTGCCTTCTGACAAGACAAAAACCGACGGCAGTGCTCCCACGCACATCACCCCCGCCCAGGCTCAGCAGCTCTTTGCCATGGTCGATGTGCTGCTCAAGTTTTCTTCCGGCGAAACGGGTCTGCCCATTAACAGCACCGTAAAACGTCAGCTCATAACCCGCGATGCCGTCGTCAAATACCTTGAAGAAAAATTCAACGAGGACGAGGGAACCAGGCGCCTGCAGCGCGACGAGATTGTGCTCAAGAAATTTGGCCTGCTCGACCACGATTTCGAGCTCAAGCCGTTTCTCCTTCAGCTCCTCAAGGAGCAGATTGAAGCCTACTACGACGCCAAAACCAAAACCGTCAATCTCCTCGACTGGGTAAGCCCCGACGATCAGCAGCCCGTTCTGGCCCACGAGCTTACGCATGCTCTGCAGGACCAGCACTCCGATCTCGATAAATGGGACGACCAGACCCCCGACGACGTATCCACAAACGCCGCCGACGACCGCGATCATCTGGCCCGCGACGAAATGGATACGGCGCGCGATGCCGTCACCGAAGGCCAGGCAACCGTCGTGATGTGGGATTGCATGTTGAAGCCCATGGGAAAAAGCCTCATCAAGGATCCCGAAGTGCTCGACCTGGTGAAGTCGCGGATGAGCAGCAACGCCGACTCGCCCGTCATGGCACGCGCGCCGCTGCTCCTCTCTGAATCCATGATCTTTCCCTACCGCGACGGCATGAGCTTCGAGCAGGATATCTGGATGGATCAAGGCCGGACCGCCGCTTTCGCCGGCGCCCTCGACCACCCCCCCACTTCCAGTTGGGAGATCATCAACCCCCGCGACTATGAAAAGCGCCTTGCCCCTCCCATTCCGCTGATGCCCGATATTCACCCGCTGGTCGACGCGGACTATAAGCCTTACGACATCGGACAGGTGGGTGAGCTCGACGTACATATCCTCACGGAGCTCCTCGGCGGCGACAACGCCGCCCGCGATCTGACGCCTGCGTGGAACGGCGGCCTCTACTGGGCCGGTCAGCTCCGCAGCGCCACCACGCCCGCACAGCAGGCCGATACGGCATCCATCGGTCTCTTCTATCTCTCGGTCTGGAAAAACGCCGACTCCGCCAGCGTCTTCGCGCACGTATACGCCAATAATCTGGGGCGCAAATACTCCCGCGTCAACGAACTTTCGTCCAATGCCGCTGCCCATGACGGCTCCGTTGAGCGGCTCTTTTCCACCAATGAGGGTCCCGTGCTCATCACCACCCGCGGCAAGATGGTCTTCATCTCCGAGAGCTTCCCGCTGCCCATGGCCCGCCGGCTTACACAACTGCTCTTCGATGCCCAGGGATCGGGCCCCCTGCAAATGACCGCCATTCCGCGCGGAGCGCTTATCCGCGGGGGCAGGCCGTATCCCAGCACGCTCACCGCCGACCTCGTGCACTTCTTCGCCCAGGCCGGCGTAATGAAGTCCGCGGTCGAAGCCGACCGCCTGCTTCTTTCAAAGCAGGAGCAAACCGGGCCTTCTGGCACAACGCCGCGCACACCGTGAGAGCCTGGCGTCGCGCGCTATCATAATCATCCAGAAACCGAATCGGGGAGACCTGCACGTGCAAGGCAAGCTCGAACTCATGATGGGGCCCATGCGGAGCAACAAAACCGCCGAACTGTTGCGCCGCGCCGATATGCGCCGCCAGTACGCCAAGCAATTTGTTCTGGTCCTCAAGCCCAGCGACGACACCAAAGGCGGGCCCGGCGTGGTTGAAAGCCGTAACCCGAACGGCGGCGGCAAAATGAGCGCCCTCGAATTCAATTCAACCAACCCCTGGGAGGTGCTGCGTCTCATCCGCGATAAAGAGCAGGAGATCGGCAAACGCGTTGAATGTCTGGCGATCGACGAGGGCCAGTTCGTAAGCGACCTCTTCGCCTTCACCCGGCATCTGCTCGACGCGGGGCACGATGTTCTCGTTGCCGGCCTCGACCTCGATTTTCGCGCCATGCCCTTCGGCGAGATGCTCAACCTCACCTGGCTGGTCAACGCCTACGGCGGCAGCATCACCGAGTGCATGGCCTACTGCAACTGCGGCGCACGCGCCCTCTATTCGCAGCGCTTCATCGACGGCAAACCCGCGCCCTACGACAGCCCCATCAAGGTTCCGGGCGACTCCTACGAGCCCCGCTGCAGCGACCATTTTGTCCTGCCCGGCAAGCCGCGCTGAAACCCCATCCTCCCCAGACTCATTCCCTGCCGCCGCCTCTCCGCCGCCCGCGCAAACCACTGGCGCAGCCGGCCGGTTACGCGCTATCATCAGCCTCCTATGCCCTTACACCCCAAGGGAACCGACCCGCTCATACAGCTCCCTGAAGTGCTCGCCATCGGCTTTACCGGCCATCGCAGCCTGCCCGATGAGGCCGGGAGCCGGCAGGCAATTCGCAATTTCCTCGCCCGCCAGAAGGAGTCGCACCAAGGTATCGTCTATGGCGTCTCCTCGGCCGCATCCGGCGGCGACCAGATCTTTGCTGAAAGCTGCATCGAGTTGGGCATTCCCATTCGCATCCTGCTGCCACGTCCCGCCCCCCAGTTCCGCTCCGACTTCGATGAGGCTTCCTGGCAGCGCACCCAGCGCATCCTCAACGCCGCCATCTCCGTCGAAACCGTCACCGGCTCCGAAGATCAGAACGAGCAATACTATGACTGCGGCGTCCGCACCGTCTCCGACTGCCAGCTCCTCATCGCGCTGTGGAATGGTTTGCCCTCCCGCGGCGCAGGCGGCACCGAGGAAATGATCGACTACGCCCGGAAAATCGGCTACCCCGTCGCCTGGATTCACAGTCAGACCGGCGCGCTGGAGTGGTTCAACCAGTACGCGCGCGCCCGCAGCGAAAGCAATGCCGAGCTCGAGTTCCTCAATCAGCTCCCCGGCGCGGCCACGGCATCCGGCAACTCCCGCGAACTGGCCCACGCCTGGTTTTGCAAGATCGACGAAAATGCCGACCACTTCGCCCCTCAGGCGCGCCGCCTCGCTTCCGTTCCCATCATCTACACCGCCATCGCCGCAGTCGTGAGCGGCGTGGCGCCCGAGATTCCCAATGCTGCCCCCTGGCTCTTCATCAGCGCCGGGTTAGGCGTCGTCGCCCTGGGCCTGCCCGCGGTCCTGAGCCTTCATCTCCGCCAGGCACGGTGGGCGCGCACCCGTACCGCCGCCGAGATTGCGCGCTCCTTCCTTGCTGTTTGGTGCACCCCGCAGCCCTATAACGTCATCGGCGAAGAGACCGCGCCCTGGCTTGCAGCCATCCTGCGCTCGCTCAACTTTCTCAAGATTCACGACCAGGGCCGCAGCCAGGTTCCCCTCGCTGAGTTCAAAAAGGAATACCACCGCGACCGCGTCCTCGATCAGATGGAGTACTTCGCCAACCAGTCTGCCCGGGCCGAAAAGCAGGAGAAACGTTATTCCACCCTCGGCTGGGCCTGTGGAATCCTCGCCACGCTCGTCGCCTTGGGTTGTTTCTCCGGGGGCCTGGCGTGGCTCGTCCGCCATGGATTCTCCGGACGGCTGTGGATCGCCGCCATCATGTCCACGCTGTTTGAGACCGCCACCATGGCCGGCGCCTTCGCCGCCATGAAGGATTGTGCCCGCCGCCGCCGCCGCTATCGTGAACTCAGCCGCGCCCTCGGCTATTGGGGAAAGCAGTTGGAGGCTCTCAACACCTGGAACTCTGTGCTCGAAGTTGTGGGGGAAATTGAAAGAGTGCTCCTGGTCGAGCTCTTTGAATGGCGCTCCCTCGTCCTGGGAGCCGGAACCCACAACCATTAACGCCATGAAACGGATTCTGGCCCTCGACGGCGGCGGCATACGCGGCGTCTTCACGCTTGAGGTGCTCCTCCGCATTGAGAAGCTGCTGCACGACTACTACGCCCGGCAGGATCCCGCCCAGGCGCGTAATTTCACGCTTCGCGACCATTTCAGCTTTCTTGCCGGCACTTCGACCGGTGCCATCATCGCCACCTGTCTCGCCTGGGGAATGACCGTTGAGCACATCCTCAACCTCTACCTGGAACATGGTCCGGGCATGTTCCAGCCCCTGCCCTGGTACCGGCCCATCAAGAAGTACCTCGTAGCAAAGTTCGCAGCCGCGCCCATCTCGGAAATGCTTCGCGAGATCTTTGTGGAAGCCGACGGCTCCCCGGCCACTCTTGCCAGCCCGCAACTGCGCCATGGCGAAAAAAACAACCTGCTCATGGTCGTCCTGCGTAACCATTCCACCGGATCGGCCTGGCCGCTCACCAACAACCCCCTCGCCCGCTTCAATGATCCGGCCGCCGCCGATTGCAATACGCGCATCCCTCTGTGGCGGCTGGTGCGCGCCAGCACCGCTGCGCCCACCTTCTTTCCCCCGGAAAAGATTCAACTCGGCCCCGCCGAGTATGTGTTCGTCGACGGCTCCATCACGCCCTACTCCAACCCGGCGCTGATCGCGGCCCTCACCGCTATCCTGCCTGGCTATCACGTCAACTGGCCCACCGGTCCCGACAAAATACGCGTCGTCTCCGTCGGCACCATCGCCTTCTCCTCGGAACTCCCCGTCGGCGATCCCAGGCTCTGGGTCGGCTACTTTGCCAGAAGCATCCCCGCTGCCCTGCTCCAGTCCATCGCCTGGCAGCAGGACTATCTCTGCCGATGCCTTGGAGATTGCATCTTTGGGGCAGAACTGGATGCCGAGGCCGGCGATCTGATTGCCGCGCATCCCCAGCTCGCTCCGCCTGCGGGTCGTAGCTGGTTCAGTTACGTCCGCTACAACCGCACCTACAAGAAACAGGAAATGCAGCGCATTCTGCGCGAAAACCCGCGCCTGGCCCGCATCGACGCCGTCGATGCCATCCCTCATCTGCGCGCCATTGGCCAGGAATATGCAGCCGAGCACGTCAAGCTCGAACACTTGATTTGAACGCCGTCCCGCGGCATGGCAATGTCTGCGCCCCGGCCTCCGCATTGGCCGGCATCAGCCGACCTCGGACCGCCGTCAAGCTCAGCCCGCTCGCGCTACTCTTCGATCTTGTAGGTAAACTGCTCGATAACGGGGTTAGTGAGCACTTCGCGGGCGATGCGCTCCACCTCGGCGCCTGCAGCCTCCGCCGAAAGACCCTCGGCCAGCGTGAGCACAAAATATTTGCCCTGGCGCACCGAAGCGACATCGGCAAATCCCAGTTTGCGGAGTGCATTGTGGATGGTCTGGCCCTGCGGATCGAGAACCGATGCCTTTAAAGTGACATGGACATGCGCCTTCATAATCCCTGATTATAAAAGCTGGCCTCGCCTCAGCAGTCGGTTGCATAAGAACATCGCAGCCATCCTGGATGGGGCCGCCGCACGGGTGCAATGGACCGTACAGCGCGAGCTGGGTCAATTCAAGATTGATATAATCCGGGGATTGAACCACGGATGAAAGTCCTTCAGCCCGCGCGGGAGCCGATTCAGCACTCTTCCGCAACTGATAGAGCCTTTCGCATTCCCCCAAGGAGAACGTAAAACGCAATGGTGAATTATCTGGAATTGCCGGTGGGCGAGCGCGCGCCGGAGGTATTTCGTGCCGTGGTCGAGATCCCCAAAGGCGGAACGCAGAAGTTTGAGTATGACAAACAACTGCACGTCTTCAAGCTTGACCGCAACCTGCACTCGCCGGTGCACTATCCCGGCGACTACGGCTTCATCCCGTCAACGCTCAGTGACGATGGCGACCCTCTCGACGTCCTGGTGCTGGTGCCGGACGCAAGCTTTCCCGGGTGCGTGCAGGAAGTTCGGCCCATTGGCCTCCTGGAGATGCTGGACCAGGGCACCCTCGACGAAAAGGTGCTGGCGGTGGGTAAAAACAATCCCCGCTACAGCAACGTATGGAACTATACGGATATCTATCCCCACCTGCTCAAGGAGATCACCCACTTCTTCTCCATTTACAAGGATCTCGAAGGCAAGCGCGTTGAGATCAAGGGCTGGCACGATGCCGGATACGCGCGGGACCGCGTGGTACGTGCAATCAAGATGTTTGAAGAAGGCAAAGCCAAGAAAATCGCCAAGCTGGCCGCTGGATCGTAGCCTCCGCGCAGTTGCGAAGACGGCAGCAAGTCGCTCTCTGCCTGCCGTCTCATATCCTCTGTTGACTCTTTACGGTATAGACTCATCCGCCGATCGCAGCTTGCGGCGCGCTAGCGCAACCGTAGTCGCGTAGAGCAGCGGCCCCAGCAGCGCCACGCCCGCGGCAAACAGAAGCGACGAAACGCCGGCAAGCGGCGTCCCTGGATCGCCAAGTTTCTCCAGACGAGAAACATACAGCGCGTAAGCAATCAGGATGCCGGGGCCAACTCCAAGCAGGCAGGCAACACCCAGGCTGCCGGCGCGGAAAGGCCGTGGCAGCTCCGGCTCCCGCAGACGCAGCGCAATCAGCGCCATAAACTCAAGAATCAGGCTCGTGCCATAAAGAATGAGGTCAATCGAGATGAGCCGCTCGAAAGGAAGACTCAGCGCCAGCGCCCACGCAAAGCCGCACGCGCAGACGCTCGCCCAGGGAACGTTGCGCCGGTTGCGCCGCAGAAATATTCGCGGCAGCAATCCATCGGCCGCCATGGCAGTCGGCAGCCGCGTGTAACTCATCATCAGGGCGTTAAACATGCCCACGCCGTTGATCATGCCCCCGATGACGATCGCAATCCCCAGCAACGGCCCGCCGATCTGACCGCCGGCGACAGCCCACGATCCCGTCGAAAACCCCGCAGGCGACAGCCCCGCAACCGCCATGGCCACCAGCGGAAGCACGTAAGTGAACGCCGTAAGCAGCGCCGCGCTGATCATGGCGCGCGGGTAATTGCGCTGCGGCTCGTCGACTTCGCGCGCAATCGTGGAAGCGTTGTCCCACCCCATGTAATTCCACAGCGCAACCAGAATTGCCGTCGAGAGTCCCAGCGAAGCGCCGGGAATCTGCGGCGTGCGCCCCCAATGCATAACAGCATGCCCGCTCAGTCCACGCTCCAGACCCAGTGCTACAAAAACTGCAAACGGCGCCAGTAACACCGCAAAAAGCCAGAGCGAATCGCTGCCCACTCGCGGCGCACCGCGCAGGTTCCACGCGCAGCACAGGGCCACCACCCCCACAGACCACAGATACGCGCGCGGCCCGGCTGTCAGCGCAGGGCTGAATTTGCCCAGGTAGAGCACAAAAATCGAGGGATAGAGCGCCATATCGAAGATGCTGGCCGTCAGTGAGAGCCAGCCTTCCTGGTATCCCCAGAACCGTCCCAGCCCACGCCGCACCCAAATGTAAAATCCGCCCTCGGCCGGTATGGCCGCCGCCAGCTCCCCGATCATCAGCGCCGTCGGCAGGCTCCAGATCAGGGGCAGCGCCAGAAGTATCACGATCGCGCGTGCGTATCCGGCCCCCCCGAGAATGTCTTCAATTCCGTAAGGCCCGCCCGCAACCATGAAATACGTGGCAGCGACCAGCGGCAAAAAACGCATCTTGCCCATGACGGAGCTTTTGGCGGAATGGGTCTTCGGCCCCATAGGTGAATGTTTTGAATGTACATGGGCCACGCCTCTGCCGAAAACCGAAAGATCCCGTCAATGCGCGGTAACTCCGGCGGCCAGGCCTCAACGCGGCATCCTGCAGCCTGCTCATTCCACATGGCCGGGCCGCGCCACCCCGAATTCCGGTATAATCCAGTCTGAGACCCGGAGAGATGGCCGAGTGGCTGAAGGCGGCGGTTTGCTAAACCGTTATAGGGTCAAAAGCTCTATCGGGGGTTCGAATCCCCCTCTCTCCGCCATCTGCACTTCCTAAGACATCCAATTAGAATCCAGCATTCAAATATAATCGACTGAAAATAATAAACTTTCTGTCTTTCTCCATCCATCGCGCTACTATGGAAGCCAAATTCCCGCGGGGGTACATTCGGAGATATCTTGATAGTTTCCCTGGGGGATTTTCCAAAACCGACGAATGGAGGGCTTTCCGTGGCGCTCACAGACACCGAAATCCGCAAAGCAAAGGCCAAGGACGCCGCATATCGAATGAGCGATGGTCGGGGCTGTACCTCTTCGTTACGCCCCCAGGCGGCAAGCTGTGGCGCTGGAAATATCGCTTTGAAGGGCGCCTTCGGGAGCTATCCCGATGTATCGCTTTCGCTGGCCCGCCAGCAGCACGCTGAGGCACGCAAGCTGCCGGCACCCTATGGTCGAACGGAAAGCCGCGAAAGCGGCGGAGGAGGATTCCTTTCAAAGCGTCGCCCGCGTCTGGTTGGAGCACTGGCAGAACAGCAAGAGTTCGCGCCACGCAGACTACGTGAAGCGCCGCATGGAAGCCGATATTCTGCCTTGCTTGGGTGCGCGGCCCGTCGCGGCCATCGAAGCCCCGGAACTGGTGAGCATGGTCAAAGCAATTGAGGCACGCCGGCGCGCGCGACATTGCCAAGCGCGCCCTGAAGACGGCCTGACAGGTTTTCCGCTACGCCATTGCTCACGGATACACGAAGCGGAATCCAGCCGCTGAAATTCACCCCAGTGACATTCTGCCGTCCATACGCAAGGTGAACTATGCCCGCGTGGATGCCAAGGAATTGTCTAACCTTCTTCGGTCCATAGAGGTCTATCAAGGGACACACGTCACCCGATTGGCGTTGAAATTGATGGCCTTCACCTTCGTGCGCACCTAGTGCCATGGGTCGAAGCAGGATAGGTTTTGGAGGACAGAAATTACTGGTTTGGTTCAT
>JAKCDN010000102.1 GCA_021841795.1 Acidobacteriota bacterium
GAACAAGGTGCGAGACGACAAGGAGCGCAATCGCGCTCAGTATCCAGTGAAGAAGCAGCCGCATAGTCTCATGTCTCCGAAATCTCGACGGCAGGTAGGCGAATGAACGATTCGCGCGACGGGGAGCGGTAGACGCCGTTGGCTCTAACGTATCCTGCCTGACGGCGGCATGCAAGGCGCACGCGGGCAGAGACGCGGGGGCGTCAGGCGGCGCGGTTGATTTAAAGTGAGACCATGTTCGCACGGCGCGTCAACATTGAACGGATCGACGCCGCGGGGGCACATCATGCCTGCCCGATTCAGCAGATCGACAACTTTGCCATGCGCAACTTTACCAACGACGCTGTCTTTGACGATACATTTCCCGCCGGCGATGGCGTGCTGGAGATTGGGCACCGCGTACCGATCGAGCGGCTGCGGACGGCAATGGCTGACTGGTTCAGGCGCAAGGGCTATCTGGCGTCCGATGAGCGGCTGGAAGTGACGGAGCGGAAGTAAGGCTCCAGGCATCCGAAAATCGACCGCAGGCCGGCGGCGATGAGCGGGCGGCGGGTATGACGCCCGCGAGCGGCTGCCGAATCTGAAGCGCTTGCCGGCAACGGCTGGCCCATGCGCTCTGGCTCACACAGCCGTTGCGCCCGCCTGAGCCCTCGCTCTCCAAAGACTCAGATCTGCCTGGCGCCGGGCCTTCAGGCCCAGATTGACCTCGCCGCCGGCCATATCCCACAGAAGAAGCTGTTCGGCCGCGGCATCGTATTGGCGCTCGTTGAGGCAGTGAAGCAGGGTTGAACCCGCCAGCCGCCCAGACCCCAGGTTGAAGCAGAAGTCGACGAGGGCGTCGAACTGACCCTGGGTCAAGGGCACCTTCGCCAGGCGGCTGACAGCCTGCTCGGCCACGGCGACATCCCGAGCCAGAATCGCATTCGCCTGGATTCGGCTGACCCCGTCGGGGAAGGACTCGGGGGGAACAATGCGATGGCCGTAGCCGATGGTGGGCAGGCCGGAGATGTCGGCGTACGGCTGGCCGCGGTACCCCTCAAACCGCTTGATCAGATCGAACCCCTTTGCGCTCAGTTGCATAGACAAGCCTCTCCTGACTGGCCGGAGCCAGCCGCAAACACAAAGAGCCTGCCGAAGTTCTTATCGGCAAGCCCTGATTGCAGGCTAGCAGAAGCTCAGAATTAATCGGCAAACGCGAGATCGATCTACTCACAGGAGACCTACGCGGCTGCAACCGCTGCGCAAACCGAAGGGCGCCCGAGCCCGGTTGCCGCGCCTTGCGCCCGGCGGGACCGGGATCCACAGGTCTGCACGCCGGCGCGCGGAGCGTGTTCATTTTGCACTCAAGTTCATTGATTTCAGAAATTTAATGCGGCATGGAGGGCAGCAACGCCGGGAGGGTGCAGCTCGGGGCAAGGTTGGAGCGGCCGGTTTGGCCCAAAATGGGAAAGCCGCGCCCGTCCGGATTCACTCTGTAACCTAAACGGACACAATGCCTTACCCGGAGCCGACGGAAGACGCGGTGATTTCCGCTGGAAATCTGCGGGCCAGCCTTGACCCAGCGAGGGGAATCGGGCGTCGGCTTAGTAAAATGAACAGATGGTTATAACAAGGAAAACACGCAACTTAAAGCGACGATCTCCGCTATGGATTTATCTGACGGCGGGGGTTTCTGCCGCGGTGCTGGTGGCGGCGGTGGTGCTGGTTACCGCACGCACGGTAGAAGCAGATGCGCGTCTTTCCAGAGCGACGAACGCAAGTACGGAAACAACCGCAACAAGCGCATCCCCGGCATCCCTGGCGCAGGCCGAGCCGGTCGTTCCGGCGAACCGTGCGACACCGGCGGCGCGGAAGTGGCACGACCGGATTCACGGGATCGCGTCGTGGTATGGAGGCGTCTTTAACGGACGCAAGACGGCCAGCGGCGAGACGTATGACATGTACGCGATGACGGCCTGTCATCCGACGCTGCCTTTCGGCTCAGTGGTGCGGGTGGTGAATCGCTCCAACCATCAGTCGGTGGTGGTGCGCATCACGGACCGCGGCGATCTTGGGCATCAGGGACGAATCATCGACCTCTCTTACGGGGCGGCACAAAAGCTCGGGATGACCTGGGCGGGATTGGCGCACGTCGATCTTCAGGTGCTTTCGCTCGGCAAGCAATAAACGCAGACAAGGCACCTTGCGCGCAAGGCAAGTACAGCCAGGCCAAAGGGCAGACGCTCTCCACCCGGGTGGGAGGCGATTCATCCTGCAGGCGGCCAAGCGGCTACTGGTTGTCAGGGCGCTTGTAGGGTTTTTGGATGTACTGGCGCGCCTCGTTAACGGCGCCCTGGGTATTGTCGTTGGTCTGCACGGCAAGACGGTACTCATTCACAGCGCGGTCGCGCTGGCCGGTAATGTCAAAGATCTTGCCGATGGCGATATGGCTCCATACCTCAGTCCAGGGCGGCTCGTCGTCGCCACGGAGGGCATCGCGGAAGGAGTTCACGGCGGCCTGATAGTTGCGCTGGGTAAACAGAATCTCGCCGATGCGATAGCTGGCGAGGGAGCTTAAGGGATTGGCCTCGAGAGCCTTCTTGTACTCGCCCAACGCGCCGATCAGGTCGCCCTGGGCGACGAGTTGCTGGCCTTTGAGAATGGCGACGCGCACCTGCAGATCGGGAGTGGACTTGAGCACCCAGTCATTGGGGTCGATGCTGATGCGGCGAGGACGGCCGAAGGTATCGACCACATACTGCGTGTCGGTGCCGACGACGTCAATTTTACGGGTTTCGGTTTTGCCATCGGTCTCGATACGCAGCTCGACAGGCATGCGAAAGAGATCGAGATCCTGGTTGATCTCGCCAATGGTGCGGAAGCCTTTGTTGTTCCCCAGCCTGTAGACGGCGTACTTGTCGGCGAAGGCCGGCGCTCCGGTGCCGTCAACCCACTGCGCGAAGAATGGCGTAAGCTGCTGCTGGCTGACCTCTTCGGATACCTTCTCAAAGTCCTCCGTGCGCATGGGCCGATCCGTGTATTGGCTGAGCGCACCTTTGAGGATGTTCGAAAAGACCTTATCGCCAACCTCGCCGCGAAGCATGTGGAAGATCATGGCGCCTTTTTCGAGGGTCATGGACTGAAACTGCGGGGAAAAAGGATCGAGGCGTCCGGCGCTGGAGAGCGGAATGGTGTCATAGGCCAGAGCGCCGGCCGAAACATCATCGAGCGCGGCTTGAAGAGCGCTCTTGCCGCTCTGATCTTCGACATACATCAGCTCGCCGTAGCGCGACATGCCATTGGTGATCCAGGCATCGTTGAGGGTACGCGGGCTGACGAGCGATCCCCACCACTGATGTGCGATGGTGTTGGCGAGCAGGCGAATGCCGGATTTGTCGGCCACGCGCGAGCCCTGAATGGCGGCCAATCCGGGGGCCCAGGCCGCCGGCAGGGTATCGTCGGGCAGCTCCACGACGTTGAGGTAGGTGGTTTCAGGCAGGCCGAAAGTGTCTGTGAAGAAGTCAAATTCCTTCGCCGCGGTCTGGGAAAACTCGTTGCCAGCGGCCTGGTGGGAGACGGTGAGGTAAACCTTGACGTTGCCCGCGCCGGCGGAGAAGGGATCCACAAAGCGGCCGGCGATCACCGTGCCCGGAAATCCGGGTTTGGTCCACTTAAAGTCATACTCCGATCCGGGTTGGCCGTTGGAGAGATTGATGGAGATCGGGCTGCCGGTGGCGCCGCCGGCCAGGACGCGCATGCCCTGCGGGACACGGATGTGCATCTCGGCGGTGAAACGATCGGTCATGAAGCCGGTCATGGGAAACCAGCGGGCAGGATAAAGCAGATAGGTAACCGGCTCCTGAATGGCAGCGAGCTTGAGGCCTTCGACGGGGCCGTCTTCATTGCCAGTGATCGTGCCTTCGTAGGTAAAGGTCCAACGGCAGGTTTGGCCATCGGCGAAGGGCGCCGGAGCGGTCACGCGGATGGAGCCGTCGGCAGTGCGCTCTCCATCGAGGAGCTTGCCGTTTTCGTCGGTGATTTTTGTGACTTTGAGGGCGGGATGGAAGCCGAAGGTGACGGCATCAAGGCCGGGTGGAGGGGCGAAGCTGACCACGGCAGTGGCGGCGAGATGGTGGGCCGCGGTATCCAGTTCAGCGTCAATCACATAGCCCGTAATGTCGAGGGTGGGGCGCGGGCGCTGCGGCAGCGCAGGAGAGGCTGCGAGGGTGCAGACGAGAGCCAGCAAGGCAAATCTACGCGTCCCGAAGGAGCGCATGATCAAAAAGCGAGAGCGTTTCAATTGGCTAACCATTCGATAGATCATCGCTTTACCGTTCGTTGGCTGCGCCGCGATCGTGTGGCCCCCGTCTTTCAATGCCGATACAACCTGGTAGACGGTCAGAGATGCAGTTTAAGGCTTTTCCGGGAGAAAACAAACCACGGATGAGCTTGAAGACAAGATGAAATCCGCCCAAAATCCCCCGCGCACCCAAAAATCCCGCGGATTCTGAAGAGGCTGCCAGCCGTGTGGATGCCGCGCCCGCGCAGTGCATGGAAGCGAAACAAAACCCCTCCGAAGCCATGAAAAAACAACCCAGCAGGGGCGTGCGGCCCGGGCCGGACATATCCGCAATCCGGAGAGCCCGAATGGTTTCAGAATTACGGAGTCTCCTGAGCCACAGGGTAAGCCGCTTCCAGCTCTGCCGCAACCACCTTGACGACGGATGAGATCGTACCGGAGCCCTGGCCGCTACCGGCGAACGCGTGCGTATGCAAGGCGTCGCGGATTGCCCCAAGTTCCCTGATCATGGACGCCCGAACCGGGCCGTCGGGTAGCAACGGTCTGAGCTCATGGACAATATTTGCCGCTGTGAAGAGATCCTGGATCAGCTCCGGGACCACGCGTTTGCCGGCGATGAGGTTGGCCATGGCCACATGCGGAACCTTCACCAGGCGTCGGGCAATGGCATAGGTGAGCGGCGAGACGCGATAGACGACCACAAAAGGATTACCCAGCAGCGCCGCCTCGACGGTGGCGGTTCCGCTGGCAACAACCGCGGCCCGGGAGTGGAAGAGCGCGGCGCGGGCATCCTCGATAACCCGGAGCGGCAGTCCGCTGCCGAGCTTCTCTGTGATGCGAAGGACCACCTGGCGCTGGGCGGCATCGAGCGTCGGGGCCAAGGGAAGCAAAAACTCATAAGAATCTTCAGGATATGAGCCCTCGGAGCCGGAAACGATGAGCTTCCAGGCGGCTTCAAGCATCTCCGGCAGATTCGCCTCAATCTCTCTGAGGCGACTGCCTGGCAGGAGGCCGATCCAGGTTCGGGCCGGATTGAGGCGGTTACCCGCGGCGAACGCCTCGCGCGTGATGGAAGGCAGCGGCAGATCGGCCAGCGGATGGCCGACGAACTCCGCCGGAACGCCGCGGTCGCGGTAAAACTTCTCCTCGAAAGGGAAGATGACCAGCATGCGTTTGACGTACCGCTGCACCAGGCGGATGCGATGCTGCTTCCAGGCCCATAGCTGCGGACTGACGAAGTAGATGACGGGGATGCCGAGACGATGGAACTCCCTGGCCAGCCGGAAGTGAATCTCAGGAAAATCAATGAGGACGGCAAGCGCGGGGCGGCGCTGACGGATGGCGCGCTTGAGCCTGCGGAACTCGCGATAGATACGCGGCAGGTGTTTCACGATCTCAGTGAAGCCCATGACGGCCACGTCTTCAGACCGGACGACACACTCGACGCCGGCGGCAGCCATGCGCGGTCCGCCCATACCCCACAGATCCGGCGCGCCTTTTCCCGATTTTTGCGTCAGGCGGCGCGACAGCGCAGAGGCCAGCTCCGCTCCGTAAAATTCGCCGCTGGCTTCGCCGGCCGAGATGAAGATCGAGGGAGTCATGAATACCGTGGCGCGCAGTGGGTATGGTCATCATGATAGCGGTTGAGAGCGTAGTGGAGAGAGAAGATTGGGCGCAGGAATACCCCAGAACACGCAGCGGATGCCTGCGGGGGCTGAACCTTGCCCGCCATCCTGCACAGACCGCAGGTGCAAAATCGCACTTGCGCGCAGCGGCGGCTGATGAGGCGCGGCGCACCCCTGCGCGCGGCGATCGAGAATGATAGGCTTGCGTGTGAAATAAAGTCAGGAGGAAGCAGTGCGGATTTTTTCCTTGCCCTGGATGTTGGGAGCAGTAGTGGCGGCCGGCATGGCCGGATACACCGGGACGCGTCCGGCACAGGCGCAGGATCCTGCCGGCCCATCGGGCTCGCCGACTGCGGCAGGGACAACGGAACCGGCCGATCATCCGGCTGCTGACCCCAAGGCGGTTGTGACGGCGGGGCACGCCCGCTTTACGGTGCTGACGCCGCAGCTGATCCGCATGGAGTGGTCGGCGGAGGGCAAGTTTGAGGATCACGCTTCGCTGGTGTTCATCAATCGGCAACTGCCGGTACCAAAGTTCAAAGCAGAAAACAAGCTGAATGGTTCCGACAAGACACTGACCATCGCAACCGATGCTCTCCTACTCTCCTACAGGCCAAGCGGGAACGGTCAGTTCACCGCGGACGATCTTTCCATCACGATCAGGGATGTTGACGGCAAGCCGGTGGTATGGCATCCGGGCGAGAACGATTCTGAGAACCTGATGGGCACCACGCGCACCCTGGACGGCGCTCGCGGCGCGAAGACCCAGGAGCCGATCGAGCCGGGCCTGGTTTCGCGCTCAGGATGGGCGCTGGTGGACGACACCACGCGGCCGCTCTTCGACTCGACCGACTTCAGCTTTATCGACGGAGAAAAGAGCCCCTGGCCGTGGGCGATGGAGCGGCCGTCCAACGAAGCGCCCGGCAAGTACACCGACTGGTACTTCTTCGGCTACGGACACGATTACAAGAGCGCGCTGGGCGATTATGTCCGCGTGGCGGGACGGATTCCGCTGCCGCCGCGATTTGCCTTCGGGGTGTGGTGGTCGCGCTACTGGGCCTATAGCGATCAGGAACTGGACGAGCTGGTGAAGGACTTCCGCGAGAACGACACCCCGCTCGATGTGCTGGTGATCGATATGGATTGGCACATGAGCTACGACCAGTTGAAGGCCATGGGCGAGAACGATCAGGCGAGCCAGCGTCTGGGCTGGACCGGCTACTCGTGGAACAAGGTGCTGTTTCCCGATCCCGATGCCTTCCTGAAAAACCTGCACGGCGAGGGTCTGAAGGCCACCATGAATCTGCACCCGGCGTCGGGGATCGAGCCGTGGGAACAGGCGTATCCGGCCATGGCGCGCGCGATGGGCATCGATCCGGCGACAAAGAAATATGTCCCGTTCGACCCCACCAACAAGAAATGGGCGGAGAACTACTTCAAGCTGGTGCTGCATCCGCTGGAGAAACAGGGAATCGACTTCTGGTGGCTGGACTGGCAGCAGCGGCCCATGATGACCGCGCTGCCGGGCCTGAGCAATACCTGGTGGCTGAACTATCTGCACTTTACCGATCAGGAACGCGAGGGCAAACGGCCGCTGCTGTTTCACCGCTGGGGCGGATTGGGAAATCACCGCTATCAGATCGGATTCTCCGGCGATACCATCTCGGTGTGGGAGTCGCTGGCCTTCCAACCCTGGTTTACGGCCACTGCCGCGAATGTGGGCTATGCGTATTGGAGCCATGACATTGGCGGGCACATGCCGGGCGCGGTGGCGCCGGAGCTGTACACGCGGTGGGTACAGTTCGGCGCATTCTCGCCGATTCTGCGCACGCACACGTCAAAGAACCCGGAGGCGGAGCGCAGGATCTGGGCCTACCCCGAGCCTTACTCGTCAGTGCTGCGTTCAGCGTTCCAGTTGCGCGAAGCGATGGAGCCGTACCTCTATACCGAGGCGCGCCGGACCTACGACACGGGTTTGGCATTCCTGCGGCCGCTCTACTACGACTGGCCGGAGGACGGCAACGCTTACCTGAGCAAGGGCGAGTACACATTTGGCAGCCAGATGCTCCTGAGCCCGGTAACGGCTGCCGGCAACAGCTTGACCGGCCTGGCGGCGGAGAGTGTTTACCTGCCCAAGGGCGAGTGGATCGAGTGGCCGACAGGCAGACACTTTGCAGGTCCGGCAAGCGTGGAGCGCAAGTTCACCATCAGCCAGATTCCCGCGTATGTGAAGGCCGGGGCGATTGTCCCCATGCAGCCCGCGATGCTGCACACCGGAGCGAAGCGCGTCGATCCGCTGATTGTGAACGTGTGGCCGCTCGCCGACCGAGCAAGTTCTAGTTACGAGGTCTATGAAGACTCGGGCGTAGCGGTCGAGTATCAGCGCGGAGTCTTTGCGCGCACGCCCATCCGGGCCACGCAGGCAGGCGATACGCTGCGCGTGGAGATCGGTCCGGCGAGGGGCAGCTATCCGGGCATGCCGGAGGCGCGCAGCTACGAGCTGCGGCTGCCCGCGGATTGGCCGCCTGCGTCGGTAACCGTGAACGGCAAGACGGTGCCGGCTGTGAAGCCGGGCCAGCCCGGCGGATGGACGTTCGAGGGAAACACACTGACGACCGTGATTCCCGTGGCGTCACAGAGTACCGCGGCACAAGTGATGGTCGAGGTTCGCCGCGCACCGGGATTGACAGCCCGGCGCGGGGAATTGGATGGATTTGCCGGAAAGATGACTTATCTGCGCGGCGCCTATGACGCCATGCAGTCAACCTGGCCGGCGGCCGATCCTCCGCTTTCCCTGGTGGATGCCATGCAGTGCGGGGACCGGCTGAGCTACTATCCGGGAAGCATCGAGGCCGAACTGAAACACTTTGCCAGCGCGCTGGCTCAGGCGCAGGCCGATATGGCGGCGCTGGACAAGGAGTTCGAGAGCCGGCTCAGCGATCAGACACGGCGCGTGGGCGGAGCGGCAAAGGCGCCCGCGGATGTGGAAGGTGAAAAGCAAAAGCGGCGCGATGCACTGCAGCGTGCCGAGGCCATGCTGGCGGAGGCCGCGAACTAGACGAGCCGGAGCGCGGCGAGGGCTGCCATTTTTGGCGGACGATCCGGCCCAGCCCAATTCCCCGATGATTCGCGGCCGCCAGCGCTGCGGTTCCACTGCAGCCGGCGGCCACGGGGTTTATCCCTGGTAGCGCGGGACCAAGCGATGGCGCTTGAGGAGCGCACCGGCGCTAGCCCCGCTCGGCTCGCGCGCGGGTCTGTTCATGAATGAAGGACCA
>JAKCDN010000103.1 GCA_021841795.1 Acidobacteriota bacterium
GCGCCGGAGGGCCTCTTTCTCTCTGCGGGCAGTACGCGGACACTGCGGCCTCCTGCGCCGGCAGGTATCATGATCCAAGCCCGGCAATCTGATGCGGCGCTGTCAGCCGGGACCGCGGAATCACGACAAAAAATGAAGGATGCAGACATCGAGTGAAACCTGACATGCGAGTGACGGTCGCCGGGCTGGAATTGATGAATCCAGTCATCGCGGCCAGCGGAACCTTCGCTTACGGCATTGAATTTGAAGAGATTGTTTCCCTCGACCGCCTCGGCGCTGTCGTCACCAAGGGCATCTCCCTGCATCCCATGACGGGCCACGTCGCCCCGCGTCTCGTTCCCACCGCTGCCGGCATGTTGAACGCCATCGGCCTGCAGAACGTCGGCGTCGAGGAGTTTCTTGCCCACAAGCTGCCGCCCATGAGGCGTCATCCCCGGTGCAAGGTTATCGTGAACGTCTTCGGCTATACCGTCAACGACTACGTGAGCGTCATTGAGCGCCTGAATCAGGCCGAGGGCATTGCCGCCTACGAGCTCAACGTATCCTGCCCCAATGTGCATGCCGGCGGCATGTCCTTCGGCGCCGATCCGGGCTCGCTCGAGTACCTGGTCAGCCGTGCCCGGTCCGCCTCCGAGCGCCCCTTGATCGTCAAGCTCACCCCCAATGTCACATCCATCGTGCAAATGGCCCGCTCCGCCGCCGACAGCGGCGCCGACGCGCTCAGCGTGGTGAATACCTTCCTGGCCATGGCCATCGATCCCGAGGAGCGTAAGCCGCGCCTCAGCAATATCACCGGCGGCCTCTCCGGGCCTGCCATCAAGCCCATCGCCTTGCGCATGGTCTGGGAGACCTCACGCGCCGTCAAAATTCCCATCATCGGCATCGGCGGAATTGTCACGCCCTCTGACGCCGTGGAGTTCCTGCTTGCCGGCGCCGCCGCGGTTGAGGTGGGCACTGCCAGCTTTGCTGACCCCCGCGCCACCGAGCGCCTGGCCAAAGGGCTCGAGTCCTGGTGCAGGAGCCACGACGTCGCCAGGGTCAGCAGCCTGACGGGAGCGCTGAATGTGCCCGGTCCGGGAGTCGGGGATTAGCTGCCGCGCCTCCGGCCGGTCCGCCGTCTAGGCCTCTATCGCGGTAAGCGTGCGCAGCTCTTCCACCACCCGCTCCAGCTCCTTGACAATGCGGTTCTCCGGGCTCTTGCGGAAGATCTTCAGCAACTCGTCAAAGTACCAAAGCTGCTGTTCGCAGCCGCGCTTGAACCTCTCGAAAACCTTCGGACCGATTGCTTTGTAGTCGTCCAGAATCGCCTTGGCGTTATACAGCTTGTCGGCGGCGCTGATCAGCAGAACGTCGTCGCGCTCCTCGCTCAGCCGCTCCAGATAGGCAGTCTTGCGTTGATTCCAGTCTTCCTTGCGGTCGTGATCCTCGGCAAAGGTGTCTGAGAGCCCCGCAACCATGCGCGCGGCCTCCGCTCCAAACTGCTCTTCCACCTCGCGCAGGCGCGCCAGGCCGCCGTGGTCTTCCACCACGTCGTGCAGCAGGGCCGCAATCACCATCTCCTCTGTCACCGGAACCCTGCCGCCGGCTTCTGCCATCACCAGCGCGGCCACGCCGAGCAGGTGCGCCATGTACGGAATCTCCGTGCCTTTGCGGTACTCGGTGTGGAAACGCCGCGCGTATTCAACCGCCGCCGTGAAGCGAGCCGTCAGCACCAGCGGCGTCGCTGTCTGCGGAATCTGCGTTGGGGGTAGGGTTTTGTGTGGAGTCATGGGTCAGAATAGCGCACCTCCGCTGCGCGCGCAAAAACGCAATATCGATCCGCCCGCGCCTTCTTGGCCTTCGCTGCCTCGTCGCGCGTCAGAATGAAAGCGAAGATTGCAGGTAGACGCTGCGGTTTCCCGGCACTCCGCCGCCGCTGTAATTTCCCCCGGCCAGTGACTGCGTCTTGTTGAAGAGCGGCGAGAGCAGCACACCGTTCGGCGTGCCCCAGTTGACGATATTGAAGATGTTGTTGATGCCCGCCGCGAGGGTAAGATTGAACCGCCGCGGTGCCGCCGCATCCAGCCGGATCGACGGGCCGCCGCTTCCAATCCCCCGTCCGCCCACGCTGCCCTGGCCGGGCGTAAATGTCAGGCCCTTGCCCTCCGTCTTCAGCCTCGGACCGATGCCGACCACCTTGCTGATGCGCACGTGGTACACCACGTTTGCCGGTCCCAGGCCGGCTCCGTATGGAACCACCGGCTCGATCTTGCCTGCGGGGTCGGTGTCGAGGCACCCGTATTGCGTCGCCACCACGCCGGTGTCGCCGCACGTCCCGTAGGCCGGCCGTGCATTGAACTGATTGCTGCCCGTCAGGTCGTTGCCGATGGTCAGGTTGTACGGAGTGCCCGACTGCGCCTCCAGCAGCGATGCGAAAACTATGCCGTGCGGAGCGCTGTAGCTCTCCAGAAGAAACAGCCGGTGCCTGATGCCGAAGCTGGCGCGCCCGTAGTCGAACCCCGGATCCTGCGCCACCGAGGGAAAGCTCGTCACCCCCTGCGTGTCGCTCTTGGCCTCATTCAGTGTGTAATTTCCGCTCAGCGTCAGTTTCTTCAACTGCAGCCCCGCTGAAAAAATCAGCTGGTTCTGCCGGTATACGCCGCCCGACTGAAACTCGTAGTCGTAGGTTGCCGGCATCGGTCCCGTGATCGTGTAGTCCGTCTCGTCAAAGCTGGGCGCCGTAACGTTGTTGGTAAAGTACTGGTGAACCCCCTGCGTGTAGAGATACGTTACGTTCGACGTCACATGCTTGCCGAACTGATGATCGACGCCGATGCCCGCCTGCATGTCGAGCGCGGCATGGAAATGCCGGTCGATCGAGTGATACGTCGGCACCGAAGTGCCCGTTGACGTCAGAACCGATGCGGGCTGGGCGGCGTTGGGATCGAAAAACGTCGGATTCGCCACCGTGTAGCTGCGCTGATTGATCAGGTTGTCGTGGATCGCCTGGATCACGTAAGGTGTTCCGCCGTTAAAGGCCGAAGGAAGGATGAAGCGGTTGAAGAACCAGCCGTAGCCTGCCCGTATCACCGTCTTTGGCGGTGTCTTGCCCGGATGGGCCGGAGTCCAGGCCAGCGCCAGCCGCGGCGCCCAGTCGGCATGGTCGTGAATATAGTTCTGTCCCTCGTAGCGCATGCCCAGCCCCAGCAGCAGCCGCTGGTTCACCCGCCAGTCGTCCTGCATGAACAGCGAGCCATCGAAGAGCAGTGCGTTCGCTGTCGGGTTGTTGATCACCGTCTGCGAATACAGCGACGGCGTCCCCGACTGATATCCGGCGATGCTTGAGAAAAAGTAATTGCCGTTCGCGCCCGAGGTCGCAAAGTTCACGTCGCGGTACGAGCGCGCGCGCCCGCCGAAACGCAGCGTGTGCGCTCCCATCGTGGCCGTCCCGTAGGTCTGCAGCATCAGGATGTCTTCGTGATCGCGCGTGATGCTCGAACTGGCGCCGCCGTTCGTGAACGCTCCCTGCACCGTTACCGTCGGAGTCGGAAATGTCGGCGTCGTGTCGCTGCCCAGGTGTCTCCACAGAAAGTGCGGCTCCAGCAGCAGGTGCGGATTCACCACCCAGGTGTCGCCGATCTCGAGCTCGTTGTTGTGCGAAAGCGTGCTGCTGGCCTGCGCCGGCAGGTTGAGCGTGCCCACGCCGTTCCCCTGTGACGAGCTCCGGTAGAACGAATCGCGGATCGTCATGAAGTTGTTCTTGGTGAGCTGGAAATCGATGCGGGGATTGATGACGAAAAAGTTGGACGGGGCAGGGAAGGCGGTGTTGATGTTGCTGTTCAGCGTTGCCGGGTTCAGGGCATCCACGATGTTCGAGTTCTGACGGCTGATCGTAAACGCATTGAAGAAAAACGACGACGTCTTCGTGATCGGGCCGCTGACGTTGCCCGAGTAGGAGTAAACATCGTAGCTCGGCTGCTGCGTCACCAGCGGATTGCCCGTGTTCAGCGCCGAGTCGTTGCCGAAGCTGTAGATGCTGCCCTGGAACTTCTCCGTGCCGGGTTTGGTGATGATCTCAATGCGCCCGTATCCGATGCGGTCGTATTCGGCTGAAAACGGATTCTGATTGACGCGAATCTCCAGAATTGCGGACTTGGGCGGAATCTGCCCGCCCTCGAATCCGTCGATATAAATCTGTCCCCCGTTCGGTCCCGCCGCGGGGCCCGCCAGCGCCTGCAGCTCGTTCTGCAGCTCCGTCGGATCGTCGGACAGCGCATCGATGTCGCTGCCCTTGATCACCATCGCATTCGCGTTGTGATCGGATTCGATGCTCACGCCCTGGTTCTGGCCGTTGACCTCGACATCCTGCTGTTCCACCGCAATGGCAAGCGGCAGATTCAGCTCCTTGGCCTCGCCCGCCTTCACCGTAACCGTCGGTATGGCGAGCCGCGCAAAGCCCTTGGCCGTGACCGTGATCGAGTACGTGCCCGCGGCGAGCGCATGGAACGCGTACTGTCCGTCGGCGCCGGATCTTGCCTGCATCGGCTTCGCGCCGCCCGTCAGCCAGATCGCCGCACCGGGCACAACCGCTCCGCTCGGATCCTGCACCTGCCCGTGCAGCGCGGCCGTTTGCGCCGTAGCCGCGACGCTGAATACCAGGGCAACCAACAGCAAGGCAAGAGCAGGGATCTTCAGCCTGATGATCATAATCTCCAGTTCGATGGGAAGAGGGATGGAAGTTGCTCGCGCGGCTGATTCTGCTTAGACCGGCCCCGCGTGCAAACGCGAGCCGCTTGCCGGCCGTCTGGAACTAGACGGCCGTGCAGCGGCAATCGTTAACTGTTCATACGTTGCGGAGACGTAAAAAGTTCATCGGGCGTTCACGGAGCTCCCGGCGCAGCGGCTCCAACGCAGAGATTGCCGTCCGCGGGCCGCATCGTCCGTGCCGCGTCTTCGCCCGCGCGCCGGTCGCTGCGTTCCCAATCTACGCCGCTGCAATTTCAATTAGGAGATGCGCTTGATGAAGGCCAGCGCCTCGGCAAGTTGTGGAAACCGCGCCTCTTCCGCCTTGAACTCCCGCGAGTGAACGCAGCGCCGCAGCCCCCGCATCCGCACCGGATGCTTCAGGTGCAGCATCTCGTGATACAGCAGATATTCGATCGCGTAACGCGGACTCGAAGGCCGGTCGAACACGCGGCTGACCACGATGGTGTTGTGCGCGGCATCGTAGTGGCCCAGCAACCGGCGCGCGTGGTGCTCGCTCCAGGTCAGGTCCGGCCGGCCAAGCAGACCGCCGAAAAAGCGCAGGTTGAGCGCGTCGAAGACCTCTTCAAGATGGTAGTAGCGCCCCTCGGGCCCGAAGTACCGCTTGCTCCCGCGCGCCGTCCGGATCAGCTCCGTCTGCCGGGTCACCGCGGCCGATGAAGCGAAACGCTTGTACCGCATTTGGTGCGTCCGCTCGATGGCCTTGCGATAGAGCTTGGCCAGCAGAATGTGAGCAATCGAGTGCAGTACCGCTTCGGGCGCGCCCTCCAGCAAATCCGAAAGACTGACAAAAATCTGTCCTTCGCGCAGGCGGATCGTCGTATTCAGTGAAGTGAAGCGCCGGAACCGCACCTGGATAGGCGGCATCGGCGCGCGTGGCCGCAGCGCGCGATACTCTTCCGCAAAGATGGGAGCGATGTCGGGAGCCACCAGAAGCGAGGTTATCAGATGCGATACTGGCGTTTCCAGGCGCTCCTGGTCATCTCCGCCGCAATTCTGCCTCGCCTCATCCACGGCCATGCCGCCCCGTCGAATGCGGTTTCTGCTCGCCAGGTCTTCTATACGCCGCTGAACGGATTGCTCTCGGCCGGCTTGAGCGTTGTTGGATCGCTCGTGGCCGCGTTGCTCTCCGCCGCGTTGTGCGGTGCGCTGATGCTCCCACCGGCGCTTCCCGGCTGAAAAACGCGGTTGGGATCGCCCGGCAGCAGATGGTTCTCCTCGAGCGCCAGGCGTACGAGCCGGTGGAACTCGCGCACCACGCCGTATTGCTGCTGCGCCCGTGTCTTGAACACGACAGGATAGATGTTCTGCGAGCCTTTCACCGAATCCAGACCCAGAACCTTCGGGTCCTCCAGGATCAGTTCGCGGTAGGCGTCGTTCTTCCGCACCGCCATTGCGGTCTCCGTCAGCAGTTTGGTCGCCGTGTCCGGATTGACTGAGAAATCCAGGCTTACGTTCACCGTCGCCATCGAGTAGCCGAAGCTTTGGTTGGCTACGGTCGTAATCTGCGAGTTGGGAATGATGTACAGGGTTCCGTCCACGTCGCGCACCGTCGTGCGGCGCAGCGTCAGCGCCTCGACCACCCCGCTCACTCCCGCCAGGCGCACATTGTCGCCCACCGTGTACTGGCCTTCAACCAGGATCAGAAATCCGTTCAGCATGTCTTTCACAATGGTCTGCGCCGCCAGTCCAATCGCGATCCCCGCGATGCCCGCCGACGCCAGCAAAGGCGCCAGGTTGATCCCGATCGTGTCTAGTGACATGAACCCCGCGATCATCCCGATGATCGCCAGTCCCGTCGCCCGGATCACGCCCGCCAGCGTCTTCACCTCGGCCAGCCGTCCCGGCCCCGCCGCGCTCTGCTCCGCCAGATGCGTCATGTGGTAGGTCACCAGGCGCAGCACGCGGCTGAACAATATCGCAATAACCCCGATCACAAGCAGCCGCGGCAGCTTGACGTGGATGAACTCCTGGCTGTCGGAGGTCCACTCGTCCAGAATCTTGCCCACGAATCCGTCCGGCCGCAAGATGCCCCAGCGTACTATTTCCAGGAAAAGCGCATGCAGCGAAAAGGAAAACATGCCAAAGCTCCTGTTTCTAGACTAGACCGAGCGCAGGAGCCTCCGGTCTCACACTGTGCGTCTCCGGCGTTTGGGGCTTGCCATGCGCGTCGGCCCGGAACGGCCATCGCCTGCAAACAGGCACAGGAGCCTGGCGCTCGATATCCTGCGCCAGATGGCATCAGGCCAAACATGATCGACGGCGTCGGTTCGCCCGCGCTCTTGCCGCCCTCGTCCCTCGTGTTTCCCAGTTATTGAAACGGCGTTGGCTTTTGCCTGCCCCTCCGCGGCGTTTGACTGTCCTCCACGCCCCGGGCATTGATACAATCGAGTCTGTAAGTTTCTGGAAAGCGGTTTCGCGGCAAGTCTGGATTCTCTATGCCCGTTTCCGTCCTGCGCATCGCGCCCGCCGTGTTCGTCGCGGCTTCGGTGTACAGGCTGCGGGCAACCCGAGACCTGGTTCTGCGATGGGGGTCGACCGGAATGGAAGTGGCTGTTTCCAGGGCCCGTTACTCGGCGGCGGCTGCCGCCTCGGACGAGCCGACCGCACAACAACTTGTCGAGATCTATCGCCTGATGTTTCTCTCCCGCGCGGTAGACGATCGCGAAATCCTCCTCAAACGTCAGCAGAAGATCTTCTTCCAGATATCCTGCGCCGGGCACGAGGCCTTGCAGGTCGGCGCCGCCCTCGCGTTGCGCCCGGGATACGACTGGTTCTTCCCCTACTATCGCGATCGCGCCCTCTGTCTCGCCCTCGGCGTCACCCCGTATGACATGATGCTCCAGGCCGTAGGCGCTGCTGACGATCCGGCCAGCGGCGGCCGCCAGATGCCCACCCACTGGAGCAGCCGTGAGCTGCACATTATCAACGGCTCGTCCTCCACCGCAACCCAGTTGTTGCACGCCGTTGGATGCGCCGAGGCCGGCCGCTACTTCAGCCGGCATCCCCAGGCGGCCGTCAAAGATCCCGGCGACTACCGCGAGTTTCGCAGCGTCGACTTCCGCGGCGACGAAGTGGCCCTGGCCTGCGTCGGCGAGGGTTCAACCTCTCAGGGCGAGTTCTGGGAGGCGCTCAATACCGCTTCCAACCAGAAGCTCCCCGTCGTCTTCATGGTCGAGGACAACGGTTACGCCATCAGTGTTCCGGTTGAGGTCAATACGCCCGGCGGAAATATCTCGCGCCTAGTGGCCAACTTCCCCAACTTCCACTTTGCTGAGATTGACGGCAACGACCCCGTCGCCAGCCTCCGCGCCTTCCAGGCTGCGGCCGCGCACTGTCGCGCGGGTCTCGGGCCGGCGCTGGTGCACGGGCACTGTGTCCGTCTTTACTCCCACTCCCTCTCTGACGACGACAAGCTCTATCGCTCCGCCGCCGAACGCGAGGCCGACGCCCTCCACGATCCCATCGCCCGCATGCGCGCGCGCCTGATCGCCGACGGCCTACGCACCGCCGCGGAGATGGATGAGCTCGAACGGGGCCTGGAGCGCCAGGTCGCTGAGGCGGCAGAGCTCGCGCTGACCGCGCCGCTGCCCGCGGTTGAGAGCATCACCACCCACGTCTATTCTGAGAGCCTCGATCCCACCCGCGCCGCTTTTGCCTCCGGCCTGTTGCCGCCCGCGGCCTCTCCTGCCAATGGCCATCAGCCCCAGCTTCACACCATGGCCGACCTCATCAACCGCTGCCTGCGCGACGAGATGCAGCGCGACCAGCGCATCGTAATCTACGGCGAAGACGTGGCCGACGCCAGCCGCAAGGACGCTTTGAACGAGGTCAAGGGCAAGGGCGGCGTCTTCAAGCTCACCGCCGGACTGCAAAAGGAGTTCGGCTCCGAGCGCGTCTTCAACTCGCCCCTCGCCGAGGCCAACATCGTCGGCCGTGCCGTCGGCTACGCGCTCCGCGGCATGAAGCCGGTGGTGGAGATTCAGTTCTTCGATTACATCTGGCCCGCCATGCACCAGATTCGGAATGAGCTGGCTTTGCTGCGCTGGCGATCCAATGGCGCATGGGGCGCGCCTGCCGTCATCCGCGTTCCCATCGGCGGCTACCTTACCGGCGGCTCCATCTACCACTCGCAGTCGGGCGAGAGCATCTTTACCCACATTCCCGGCCTGCGCGTCGTCTTCCCCTCCAACGCTCTCGACGCCAACGGACTGCTGCGCACCGCCATCCGCTGCGACGACCCCGTGCTCTTCCTCGAGCACAAGCGTCTCTATCGCGAAACCTATGGCCGCGCCGCCTATCCGGGGCCAGACTTTGCCATCCCCTTCGGCAAGGCGGCTGTGGTTCGGCCCGGCGCTCACCTCACCCTCGTCACCTACGGAGCCGTGATTCCCCGTGCCCTGCAGGCCGCGCACCTGGCCGCGCGGCAGCA
>JAKCDN010000104.1 GCA_021841795.1 Acidobacteriota bacterium
AATTGGAATTTGCGAGTTCGACGGGGAGGGGATCGCGCCCGGCACGACAAAGCTGCTCTTGTCGTAGTCGTAATGCACGAACAGGTTGTCAGTTTTACCCAGGTTCTGATCGATGCGCACGTCGAACTGGTTGGTCTGCTGGGTCTGTCTCGCGTTGTAGGTGTAGTTATTCACGGCATTCGAATTGGTTGGCAACGGCAGCAACGACACAATCAGACTGGCCGGTTTATCAAGATATGCGGTGGGAATCTGATTTCCAGCAAATGCATTGCGGGTAGTTACACTACCTGTCGTCGTTGTTGAAAAGGGATTGTAAATCGTGGCGGGAAATGCGCTGAAATTTCCACTCTGCACCATCTGCACCTCAGCCGGGGTCAGAATCGTGGATGTCGAGGTAATAGGCTGCGTGAATCGGATGCCCTCATAGTCGCCAAAGAAGAAGGTGTGATTTTTTCGGATTGGTCCGCCGAATGTAAATCCAAACTCATTGCGATGAAAGGGCGGACGAGCAATATGGTTGAGGTTGTTAAAGAAGTC
Source organism: Acidobacteriota bacterium (assembly GCA_021841795.1). Taxonomy (GTDB): domain Bacteria; phylum Acidobacteriota; class Terriglobia; order Terriglobales; family Acidobacteriaceae; genus Telmatobacter. The sequence goes on from JAKCDN010000104.1 coordinate 538, forward strand.
ATTGGCGTTAAAAGCCGTGTTGCGCACGAACTCCCAGGCATCGCCGTGGAGAGCATTGCTGCCTGCCTTGGTCGCGACTTCGGTAACTGTTCCTGCGGCGTTCCCATATTCGGCGGAATAGTTGCTCGTCATCACGCGATATTCCTGAATGGAATCGACTACGGGCACGATGACCAGTGTATTCAGCCAAAGCATGCGATCAAAGACGCCGTCGACCTGATAGCTGTTGCCGGCGGCCACCGAACCGTTCACGGAGTAATTGTCGCCGCCGCGCATGGCATAGCCGCTCCCACCAGCGGCCAAGTTGCTGGCCGTGCCCATATGAGCCCCAGGCGTCAGCAATACAAGATCGGTAAAGTCACGGCTGGCCAGGGGAAGGGCCAGCATCTGCCGGGAATCGACCAGCGATGACACGGTCGAAGTTTGCGTCTGCAGGAGCGGCGCGGCTCCGGTGACCGCTACGGTTTGCGTCTCCTCTCCGATATGTAACTGCATATCGACCGTGACGGTGGTAGCAAGGGCCAACTGCACGCCGGTCCTCTTTACCTGCTCAAAGCCCGCCTTTGAGATGGTGATTGAGTAGCTACCGGGCGGCAGAGCGTAACCAACATATTCCCCGCTGGAGTTGGTTTTTACAGCGCGGGTAAACTGAGTCGCCTCATTGACCAGTTTTACGTCGGCATCCGTGACCACGGCTCCAGTCTGGTCAGTGACCGTGCCGGCAATGGTTGCCGTTACCTGCGCATGGACCGGGGTAACGGAAGACACGAGACCGATTCCTGCGAACACAACTGCCATTATTGCCACATAGAAGCTAGCATTTCCTCTATGCATGGTTTCTAATTTTTTCATCATCGCCTCCTTGATTGTTGCTTGCGTTGCACTGGCAAACCGACGGGGCTTGTTGATCGCCGACAGTTTCGCGGCCGGCCGGCGCGTTTCCTATGTTGGGCAATGCCACTTCAGAAGCTTGTCCCGCAGGGCGTCCGCAACGGGACCGTAGGCGGGATCGCCGGCGAGATTATGCAGTTCCTCGGGGTCCGTTTTCAGGTTGTATAACTCCGGAATATCGTGAAGCCAGTAGGTGAATTTCCATTGGCCATCTCGGATCATGGCCTTGGGCTGGCGGCCACCCAGTTCGTACTCCGCGTAGACTGGCCCGGCCTCAAACCCGTGTGACATTTCACGCAGCAGCGGCGCCAGGCTGACGCCGTCGTTCGGACTTATCTGCTCAATCCCTGCAAGCTCGGTCAGAGTCGCCGAAAGCGAAACCAGACTCACCGGAGTATCGCAGTCTGCAGACCCGCGGCCGGGTATGCGTATCAAGAGGGGTACGCCGCATGAACCCTCGTAGAACTGAAATTTCTGCCATAGCCCGAGATCGCCAAGCATTTCACCGTGGTCGGAGGTGTAACAGATGATCGTGTCGTTTTCCAGGCCAAGTTCGTGCAATGCGCCGACGATCTGCCCCAGGCAATCATCCATTTGCGCCAGGCTCGCGTAGTAGAAGGCAATGCGTTCCCGTGCGGCGGACGGATCGCGCAACTCCGGCGTTGGCGCGTTAAATTCGATGGAGCGAACGACCGGCTTCGGTAATTTGCTCTTGTCGGCCTTGCCGTAACTGTTCGGCAATTTCATCTGCGCGGGGTGAAACATGTCTGCGAAGCGCTGCGCCGGCATGAATGGGTCGTGGGGCTTGAGGAACGAAGAAATCAGAAAGAACGGCTGCCCGGACGATGAAAAATTGCGCAGAAAGCGCACGGACTCGCGGGCTACAAAGCTCTCGAAGTGGTCTTTTTCTTCAAGCAGCGAGACCCCGCCGACAGCAACCGAGCCCAAGCGGCCATCCAACGTGCGATGGCCGTTCCAGGGATCGCCTTCCCCGCGCCACAAGGAGTCGATTTCCGGCAAGCCGGACCCGGAGTTGGTCTGGCCCAGCTCGTCGGCGTAAAGCTGCAGCTTGGGGCCGAGGTACTGGAACCAATCATTGAAATCGAGTTTGTATTGGAACCCGTGGGTCTGCGCATCGACGAAGTGCATCTTGCCGATGAGGCCGGTCATATAACCCGCGTGGTTGAAGTGATGGGCCATTGTCAGATGCGAAGGCAGAAACGGAGTGCTGTTGTTCTGCGTCTCGAGATGATGGCTGTACAAGCCGGTCATCATGGAAGCGCGGGATGGCGCGCACACGGGGTTGTTACAGTAGGCGCTGGAGAACCGGACGGATTGGGCGGCCAGCGTATCCAGATTCGGCGTCCTGGCAACGGGGTCGCCATAGGCTCCCATGCAGCTTCGCTTATGCTGGTCGGACATCAGGAGCAAGACGTTGGGGGGCCGCTTTGCGGATGGAATCTGCGCCGGTTGAGCGACTGGATCGTCGGCCCTGGCCCGCGCCGGTACTCCTGCCGCTGCCGACAGGGACAACAGCGATGTGCCTGCCAGAAACTGTCTCCGATCCATCCTGATCTCCTGATTTGTCTCTTTTTCACGGGCTGACGGGTTCGGTCCCATTGCCTGAGGAAGAATGATTGCGCCGGTTAAAGCTTGTGAAGGTGGAAACACGGTTTAGGGCCGGCCCAGGCGCCGAGATCGGCGGTAAGCTCTGATGAATCATGGCCATAGATAAATGATTCCGGTACACCTTTACACGGTGTAAAGCGCAGTTGGCGGAAGTGGATGCGAGGGTTTGCCTAGTCCGTATCCGCGTGCTAGACTTCCGCTCTGAAACGATCTCTGTCCGAATTGCCGCGGAGTTTGCAATGGCTACGGGGTTGGCCCAGAAACGAGGGGTGATCGCTGCCCCGGACGAGGCCCTAAAGAGCCTGGGGCAAAATTCCGGGTCAGCGGCGGAGGTTGAGCTGGTTGGCCGCGTTCTTGCGACACCGGCGTTTGCGAGATCCCCTTTTCTTACCCGGTTCCTGGTTTATATCTGCGACCGAAAGTTCAGCGGACGCGCCGAAGAGATCAGTGAGTATCAGATCGGAGTGAGGGCGCTCGGGCGTCCGGACTCGTACAATCCCAGCGAGGACAACATTGTCCGCAACTACGCGCGTATTCTGCGCAAGCGATTAGAGGAGTACTTTGCCGGCGAGGGGCGCAAGGAGCCGCTGCGGGTCGTAATTCCGATTGGCCATTATGTTCCGATCTTCGAGCCAAATCTTGCGACTTCGGGGATGGTGACGGAGGAGGACGGCAATCCGCCGGTCACGACATCTGCTTTGATCGCCGCCCCGGATGCACAGGATGAGAAGCGTCCGCGGTGGCGCGGCCTGCGGTTGGCCGGCATTGGAGTTGGCGGAGTTCTGGCCGCGGCGATTGGAGTGCTGGCCTTTCATCTGCTGCACCCGGCGGCGCCCGGCAGCCTCAACGACCTTCTCTGGGCGGAGATCTTCAATCGCAACCGTATAACGTATCTGGTTCCGGGCGACAGCGGACTGGCGATGATGCAGGAGATTACAGGTCGAGAAGTTCACCTGAGCGACTACATTGCCGGCGACCTGGACGAGAAGTTTCACGACTTCAATCTGGCTGCTGCGCGCAAGGGCATGGAATACGGATTCGACCGCGTCGCCAATTTCACCAGCAAGGCCGACCTTTCAATTGCGACCAGAATGGCGGAGCGCGCACAGACCTACGGTGGCAGGCTCACGCTTTGCTACGCGCGCTACATGAACATGGAGAACTTCAAAGACTCGAACGTGATCCTGGTGGGAGGACCGCGGGCTAATCCATGGGATGAGCTGTTCGAACCGGAGTCGAACTTCCGCATGGTCTTTCCGGTGCGCGGGGACGGGATTCACTTTGACCCTCGCGATTTTGTGAACAAGTCTCCGCGGGCAGGCGAGCAGGCCGACTATGTAAGTCAGATTGACGATAACCAGTCGCGGACGTATGCACTGATCTCCTTTCTTCCTGAACCGGCCGGCAGCGGAAATGCCCTGCTGATCGAAGGCCAGGGAATGGCAGGCACCCAGGCGGCAGGAGACTTTCTGACGGACCAGCATCAGATGGAACCGGTTCTGCGCCAAGCACTGCGACCCAACGGAAGCATTGGCCCCTTCGAGGTCTTGCTGGAGGCGCGAACTGTGGGCACGAATGAGATTCAGTCGCGCGTGGTGCTGGAACGCTTTGAAGTTGCAAAGGCTTCGGAGTAGCGCAGGGGACGAGGGTTTTTCCGCGGCGATAGGTTTGCGCGGGACCGGGCGCGAAAGCGCGGTGTGGCTGTGGGCGGATTCCCGGCGCGGGTTTGCACTAGAGATGGTGCAAAAAGCAGGATTTCAGGGCTTATTTGCACTGAGGGTGGTGCATTTCCGCGGGTTGAGCCCCCTAAAAAATGTTTTGGGTGGATCCTGAAAATAAGTTGTTTATTTTCTGCGGTTTGCGCAATGTTAAATCGACTAAAATATTTGTTTTCTATGGCTTGTGGCCAGAATCTAGACAGCAAAGGGGTTAGGGGCGACGGCGACGGCTGCAGGGCACGGCCTGCTGCCGGCGTCTCTTCGCTTTCCGGAGCGGGTTGACTGCTGACTGGGTCTATTGTGCGCCGGATGGGGGAAATTGTCGGCAAGGTTTCTGGGGATTTTTTTGCGGGATTGCGGGTGGGGTGGGGGTGGCAGGGCGGGGGGTTGACGCTGTGAGCCATTTATCACGGCGAAAAACGCTACACGGCTAAGGTTTACGCTATCCAAGGTGCCCGGAAGCGAGGCACCTGGGGCAACCATTTTCAGGGGGAGAGCTGGCTTTGCTGGTGCGTGGGGAGCGGCGGGGTGCGCGGGCGGGGGTTCAGATGGCGGGGGCGGCGGAGGGCTCGGCGGGCGGAGGGGCGAGTGCGCCGACCTCCTGATCCTTGTACTGCAACTGGTAGAGCTTCCAGTAGAGGCCGCGGTGGGCGAGTAGCTCCTGGTGGGAGCCCATCTCGCGCAGTTGTCCTTTATGCATGACGAGGATGGCGTGAGCGCGCTGGACGGTGGAGAGGCGATGGGCGATGAGGACGCTGGTGCGGCCCTCGACCATGCGTTCGAGGGCGGAGCGGATGCGCAGCTCGGTGTCGGTATCGACGCTGGAGGTGGCCTCGTCGAGGATGAGGATGCGGGGATTGTAGGCGAGGGCGCGGGCGAAGTTGACGAGCTGCTTCTGGCCGGTGGAGAGGGAGTTTCCGCGTTCGCGCACGGTCTCGTTGAAGCCGTTGGGAAGCGAGTCAATGAAGTCGAGGACATTGACGTCGCGGGCGGCGCGGCGCATGTCGGCGGGAGAGATATCGCTGTTGCCGAGGCGGATGTTTTCACCGATGGTGCCGGAGAAGAGAAAGGGATCCTGGAGCACGACGGCGAAGTGGCGGCGGAGCTGCTGGAGGTCGTGGTGGCGGAGGTCGACGCCATCGATGAGGATGCGTCCGGCGGTGACCTCGTAGAAGCGCATCATGAGGCTGGTGAGGGTGGTTTTTCCGGCGCCGGTGTGTCCGACGATGGCGACGGTCTGTCCGGGCTCGATGGTGAAGGAGACATCCTTGAGGATCCACTCGATGCCGTCGAGGGCGGCGAGGTCGATGGGAGGAGCGGAGTGGTCCGGCAGCGAGGGATCGGGGGCCTGCGCGGCGGCGAGGGCGGCCTGCTGCTGCGGGGTGAGCTTCTGGTAGGTGAACCAGACGTGCTGGAACTCGATGCGGTTGGAGCCGTTGCCGGGGACGGGCTGGGGAGGGCTGACGATCTCAGGCAGCGCGTCCATGAGCTTGAAGATGCGTTCGCAGGCGGCCATGGCGGCCTGCAGGATGTTGTATTTGTCGCTGAGATCCTGGATGGGCCGCCAGAAGCGCAGGGAGAACTGGGTGAACATGATGAGAACGCCGATGGTGACGAGCGGAGGCAGATGGAGGACCCCGAAGCCGCCGCGCCAGACGACGAGGGCGATGGCGATGGAGGAGAGAAAATCGACGGCGGGGTAATAGAGGGCGTAGGCGAGGATGGTGTCTTTGAAGGCGACCATGTGCTGGTGGTTGACGGCCTCAAAGTCCCTGTAGGCGCGGTCTTCGCGGTTGAAGAGCTGGACGACGCTCATGCCGGTGATGTGTTCCTGGGTGAAGCTGTTGATGCGCGCGATGGCGGTGCGGACGCGGCGGTAGCTCTCGCGTACATGGTCGCGGAAGATGCGGGTGACGATGAGGATGAGAGGAAGCACGGCGAAGGCGAGGAGGGCCAGCCACCAGGAGATGGCGATCATGACGACGGCCATGATGGTGAGCATGAAGAAGTCATTGACGATGGCCAGGACGCCATCGGTGAACATGTCGTTGACGGCGTCAACGTCGGAGGTGAGGCGGGTGACGAGGCGTCCGACGGGGTTCACATCGAAGAAACCGACGTGCATGCGCTGCATGTGGCGAAAGATGTCGCGGCGGAGATCGAACATGATCTTCTGCCCGGTCCACTGCATGAGGTAGACCTGGATGAACTGAAAGAGATAGGCGGAGACGAGCAGGATGAGGTAGATGGCGGCGAGGCGGCTGACGCCGGCGAAGGGATCCGGGGGAAGGAGCCTGGCCAGCGGGCTGGCATTGGCGACCCAATGCGCTACGGCGTTGGAGGCGTCGCGGTCAGCGGCGTCGGGCGCGAGGTAGCGATCGACGGCGACCATGACGAGGATGGGCCCGGCGACATCGCAGAGGGACTTGAGCGTGACGGCGGCCGAGGCGATGATGGCCTGGAACCAGTAGGGACGGACGTAACGGCCGAGCCGGCGCATGAGGCGGGTGTCATAGACTTTGCCGACCGGGTCTTCATCCTGCCGGCGCCGAGACTCGGCGGAGGCGGATGAAGCAGGGGTCTTCGCAGCGCGTTGAGATTTGCTGTCCTCAGGATGTGGCATCGGCCGGATCAGGGGGCTTCCACTTGTATTGTACGGGGCGCGCGGCGAAGACGCAGGAGTGGTGGACGCGGCTGAGGCCCCGGAGGCGGAGCAGGCAGGTCGAATGGCCTACGGGCGCGGACCGGGACGAGGCGCAGGACCGGGATCAGTCCGCGGCCTGGGGGCAGGCCGCGAGACTCCCATGCTGAGCAGAACAAAGCCGAAGGCTTTTTTGAGGGTGTCGATGAAGCTCATACGTTCCATGTCCCTTCACCCGGGCTGAGGATCACCCTGCCCCGCATTTTAACGCTTGCGCGCAGGCGCGAGCGCGGCGGGCGGAGGCGGAGGCGGCTCGTCACGCACGATGGCAAGGGCTGCCGGGGGCAGCGGCTTGTCGGCGTTGGCTAGCAGGAGGGTGACCTGCCAGATCTGGGTGTCGGTGAGGACATCCTTGTAGGCCGGCATGCCGGTGAGGCGGATGCCATTGTCAACCTTCCAGTAGGTCTCGCCCGGGGGGTCGTCGCTGACGCCGACGACATTGCCCTTTTTGTGCTTCTTCCAGAGCTCGGGAGCCCTGGGGAACATGTGCGGACCGAAGCTGGAGGCTTTGCCGTAGAAGCCGTGGCAGGCGGCGCACTGATCGTGATAGATGCCGGCGCCGGCGGTGAGATTGGCCTCATCGGCCTGAATGGGGACGGTATCGGGCTTCTGGCGGTCGATGCGGGCGTTGAGGGCGACGTGGGTGATCTGGCGCTCCATGGGCAAGGGCGGATCTGCGACGGCCACGGGGGGATTTCCCCAGTGGAACCAAGCCAGGACTGCGAGGGGCATAAGAACCAGCCCCAGGATGACTCCAACAACAAACTTGCCCATGCGTTATGCTCCTTTTCGCCGTTCTGCGGCGACCGACCTCCAGCGGAGTTTACCACCCACGAACGAAAACGATACCGATGATCGGGGGAAAAGGCATCGGGGTGGGGTACGCAGCTCGAAAATGTCGCGCTGGAATTGCCGATTAATTAGACGCTCTAGGCCACAATAACAGCAACACATCCCGAAATGAGTCAATTTGAATCAAAATAACAGGCGACTTGATGGCGGGATGGCGGCGATTCCTCCATCGAGGGACAAAGCCGCGCAAAAGAAAGGACCTCTCCCATGACAGCAGACAGGCAAGGAGCATCAGCGAACCGCAGTTCGACTTCCACAGCGCGGAATCGCGAGCAGAGCGCGGCCCACCAGTGGGGGCCACGCAGACTGGGCCGGAAGGCCATCAAAACCGATACCCGCACGCTGAAGCTGGGCAAGTATCTGAAGCCGGAGCTGCCGCCGCCCCCGCCCGCGGCCGACTGGAGCAGGGGGATAGCGAACTGGGGCATGATGCTGAACGACCGGCTGGGCGATTGCACCATCGCCGGGTGCGGACACGCAGTACAGGTGTGGACGGCGAACACCGGGCAGGAGATCACGATTCCGGACGCGACCATCGAGTCGTATTACGAAAAGTGGGACGGCTACGTGCCGGGGAATCCGAGCACCGACAACGGGGGCATTGAGCTGGACGTGTTGAAGGACTGGCAGAAGCAGGGATTCGCGGGTCACGTTCTGACGGCGTTTGCCGATCCGCAGCCGTCCGATGTTACGGAGATCCGGCAGTCGATCGCACTGTTCGGCGGAGTGTATATCGGCCTGGCAATGCCGGTGACGGCACAGAACCAGGCGGTGTGGGATTATGAGCCGGGCGCGGGAGCGGA
>JAKCDN010000105.1 GCA_021841795.1 Acidobacteriota bacterium
CGGCGACAAGCTTCGGGGCACGCCATTTGCAGGTGAATCGGGGCTGGAGCTAGAGATTGCCGTCGATCAGCAGGAGAGACTGCTGGCGCACCTGAACAAATTCATCGTGATGGACGATGTTGAGCTAGTCCCATTGGGAGAAGAGCAGGTGGGCGAGGCCGGCTCGGAGACGGCAATCGGACTGAGCGGCCCGCTTGCGACCGAGGTGTTGGAGCGCGTGGGACTGCCGACGATTTCCAGCCCCATGGCGGCGACGAGCGTGGAGTGGAATGGCTGGGATGTGCGCCTGCTGCGTGGCTACGGCGTGCTGGTCCCCCATTACGAATTCTGGCTACCCACGGCAGGGATAGCGAAACTGTGGTCGTGTCTGCGCACAGGCGGCGCAACTCCGGTTGGTTGCATGGCCGTGGAGGCATTCCGCGTGGCCGAGGGAATTCCCGTATATGGTGTGGACATGGCGGAGCGCGACCTGCCGCAGGAGACGGCGCAGATGCGGGCTCTGCACTTCAGCAAAGGCTGCTATCTGGGGCAGGAGATAGTGGAGCGCATCCGCTCACGGGGTAACGTTCACCGGCACCTTCGCCCTCTGGAGCTCACGGGTCCGCTGCCGGAGAGCGGAGTGGAATTGACGCTTGAAGACGGTACGGCGGCAGGAGCGATTACGAGCGCGGCGGAACTGGAGCTGCAGAGCGGCCGGCGCCGGTTCGCTTTGGGCATGATCCGTGCGGAGGCTGAGGCCAAGAGCCAGAGTTTGCGCTACAAGGCCGGCTCCGGCGAGGGCACGGCGAGGGTTCTGGCCGTCCCCCCGCGTCTTGTAAAGTAATGGGCATGGAACGAGGCACGGCGCGGATGAGAAACTTGAAACTATGAGCGATACGCCGAAATTCGAGGTTATTGACCGCCGCAAGATCAAAGCGGAAGAAGAAAAGGGCCAAGGGCCGGAGCCGGCGCAGCCGGTTGCGGAAGAACAGCAGCCCGCATCCACGGCCAAAGAGCCGGCACCGGGCCCGCGCCTGGTGGTGAACGAGCCGCGGCGCGCGGCTGAGGAGCCCGCCGTCACCGCAGAGCCGGCACTGGCCGAGGAACTGCCTCCGGCGCCGACGGCCGAGGAGAGCAGACAGCAAAAGGCAGCGTACGAAGCATCGGCGGAACGGATTGAAGACCTGATCCGCGCGCAGAATCCGGCAGTGGGCCCGCAGCCTCCGGTGGGATTCGAGCATCTGGTACAGCAGTTCTACTTAAGCGCACTGCTGCAGATGGGCGCGGGGACGCAGGACGGCCAGCGGGCGCGCGTGGACATTATGGGCGCGCGGGCGACGATCGACCTGCTGGCGGTTCTGGGGGAGAAGACCAAGGGCAACCTGACGCCGACCGAGGAGCGGATGCTGCAGACCGTGCTTTTTGAGCTGCGCATGGCATTCCTGGAATTGAGCAGCATGGTAACAGTCCCCAACGTGCCGCCGCAGGGCCAGGCATGAAAACCGGCGCGCGGCCGTCAGCCTCGAGTTCGTAGTTGCAGGTGCTTCGCTATTCGCGTTCGAGCTCGCCAATCATGGAGCACGGTTCTCATTTCACGGTATCCAATGCAGGCTACCCTCACATTTCTGGGCACAGGAACTTCGATGGGAGTTCCGACGCTGGCGTGCGAGTGCGGGGTATGCAGGTCGACCGATGCGCATGATCGCCGGCTGCGTCCCTCGGTGCTGCTGCGCTGGCGGGATGCGGATGATGCCGGGCGCGCGGTGATTATCGACACGGGCCCCGACTTCCGCGAGCAGGCGCTCGGCGCGGGCCTGACGCACGTGGATGCGGTGTTTTACACGCATGCGCATGCCGATCACATTCTGGGCATGGACGATCTGCGGCCGCTGAGTTTTATCGCCGAGCGCCGCGGCGGTCCGGTCCCGCTTTTTGCCGATGAGGCCACGCAAACGGTGCTGGAGCAGGTGTTTTCTTATACCTTTTCGCCGCATGCCACCTATCCCACGCGGGCGCGTGTCGCACTGCGGCGGCTAAGCGAGCGCAACGCGGTGCATGGTGTGGAGTTTGTGCGGATTCCGCTGCTGCACGGCGCGCTGGCGATCAACGGCTTTCGTTTTGGCAAGGCAGCGTATATGACGGACGTGAGCGCGATTCCCGAGGAGAGTTTTCGCCTGCTTGAAGGCGTAGAAGTGCTGGTGCTTTCAGCGCTGCGGCATCAGCCGCACCCCAGCCACTCCACCCTGGAGCAATCGATGGCGTGGGCGCGGCGCATCGGGGCGCGGCAAACCTGGTTCACGCATATCGCGCACGATCTGGGCCATGAAGAGACCAACCGCAATCTGCCGGCCGACATGAGGCTGGCTCACGACGGGTTGAGTGTGCCCGTAACCCTATGAACGGCACCCACGGCGCAGGGCCGGGCGCATTCGAGGTTTTTCGCTCGCTGGCGGCGATTCCCGCCGATTTTGGACCGACGGTGGCCGCGGTGGGCAACTTTGATGGCGTGCACTGCGGGCATCGCGAGATTCTTGCAAGCGTAACGGCCGAAGCGCGCACGAGCGGGGCACGGGCTGTGGCCATCACGTTCGATCCGCACCCGGAGCAGTTTCTGCGGCCGGGCGAAGCGCCGAAGCTGATTACGCCGCTTGCCGAGCGGCTGCGGCTGCTGGCAGAGACGGGAATCGATGCGGCCCTGGTGCTCAGATTCGACGCGGAGCTGGCCGATCTTGCGCCGCGCGCATTCGTGGATGAAATTCTGGTTCGGGCGCTGCGGGTCAAGTGCCTTCACGAGGGGCGGAACTTCCGTTTCGGGCACAGGGCCGCGGCGGGAGTTGACGAGCTGGCGGCGATGGGAGCGGAGCGTGGTTTTCGGGTACACATGCACGATGCGGTGCGGGTGCGCGGCATGGAGGTTTCCAGTTCGGCGATTCGCGCACTGGTTGCCGCCGGCAATATTGGCCGCGCGCGCCGGCTGCTGGGACGGCCGTTTGCGGTGCTGTCGACCCAGGCGCGAGGGCGCGGCATCGGCACGCGGCTGCTGGTGCCCACAGTGAATCTGGCCGCCTACGGCGGATTGCTGCCGGCTTTCGGGGTTTATGCTACGCGGCTCAGGGTTGCCGGGCGCGCATTCCAGGCCGTGACCAATGTGGGCAACCGGCCGACCTTCGGCGCGGCATCGTTCGCGGTTGAGTCGCACATTCTGGACTTTGAACCGGTGGCGATGGACGAAGAGACGCCGGTGGAACTGGAGTTTCTGCTGCGGCTGCGCGGCGAGCGCGAGTGGCCTTCGCCGGAGGCGCTGAAGGCGCAGATCATCAGGGATGTGGCGCGGGCAAAGCGGTATTTTGCGCGCGCGAAGCCCAGCTAGCCGGGTGCGCCGGCATGGCCGGCGCATTGTCGTCGTCGCCGGGGAATTTTTCGTCATCCTTGCCGGCGATGGCGGCTCTCATGAAGTTGATCCAGATCGGCAGCGCGGCCACAGCTCCGGTTTCCTTGTCGCCGAGCGATTCGCGGCTGTCGTAGCCTACCCAGACACCGCAGGTAACCGAGGGCGAAAAGCCGAGGAACCAGGCATCGGTGAAGTCGGACGTGGTACCGGTTTTTCCGCCGAAGGGGTGGTTCAACAGCGCGGCTTGCGCGCCGGTTCCGTGCTGGGTGACGTCGCGCAGCAGGGTCATCATGGTGCGCGCGGTCGGCCGGTCGATGACTTCCTTCACGTCCGGTGTCTGCTGCCAGAGAGTGATGCCGTCGGCATTGGCGACCTTGCGGATGATGCGGGGGGCTACGCGGATTCCGTCGTTGGGAAAGACGGCGTAGGAGGCAACCTGCTCTTCAAGTGTGATTTCGACGGCGCCGAGCGCGATGGGCAGATAGGGCGGAATATTCGAAGTGACGCCGAAGCGGTGCGCCATATCGATGACATTGTGAATGCCGATGCGCGCGGCCAGCTTGAGCGCGGGAATGTTGCGCGACTCGGCGAAGGCCGCGGCCACGGTCATGGGGCCCTTGAAGTTGTTTTCGTAGTCGTGGGGGACATAGCCGCCGAAGTTGACGGGTCCGTCGACGATGATGTCAGAGGGCTTGACGCCGTCTTCGATGGCGGCGGTGTAGACGTAGGGCTTGAAGCTGGAGCCGACCTGGCGCTCGGCCTGGGTGGCGCGGTTGAAGACGGAGGTTGCGTAGTCGCGTCCGCCGACCATGGCCAGAACGTCGCCGGTGGTGTTATCCATGGCCATCAGCGCGCCCTGGGCACCGGAGTCCCGATCGAGGGTGGCGCGGCGCGCGCCGCTCTCAGTGGCCGCGGCGAGTTGGACGTAGATGATGTCGCCGGGCTTGACGAGGGCGTCGCCGTAACGCACGCCGGTCCACTGCCAGTCGGTTGGCAGAAGCACGATCTCGGAGCCTGCCGCGCCGGGAGGGCCGATGCGCGCCTGAATCACGAGGGGGAGCGCGCGGATGACGAGCGCGTGCACGTAGTCTCCGGGGCCTGAACTAACAGCCCAGTCGGGATGGCGGTAGGCGTCGAGGGTTGCGCCGTCCGCCAGGACATTGTCAAGTTTGCCTGTCCACCCGCGATGGCGCTCGTAGGCGGCAAGGCCGTCTGCTACGGCGCGATTGGCGGTTTTTTGCAGGTCGAGGTCGAGTGTGGTGTCGATGCGGAGGCCGTCTTCATGCACCTGCTCGGGGTCAAAGTGCTTATCGAGCTCGCGGCGGACCTCCTCCTGGAACCAGGGCGCGACGGCGCCGCGGGGTTGTGCGATATGGAGGCCGAGGGGCGCGGCGCGGGCCTGCTCGGCCTGGGCGCGGGTGATGACGCCGTCGGACTCCATCTCACTGATGACCAGATTGCGGCGGCCGAGGGCGCGCTCGGGATTGAGGACCGGCGAATAGGCCACGGGCCCCTTGGGCAGGCCGGCAAGCAGGGCGGCCTCAGTGAGGGTGAGCTCATTGGCGTGCCTGGAGAAGTAGTACTGGGAAGCGGCTTCGAAGCCGTACATGCCGCTGCCGAGGTAGATCTGGTTGGCGTAGAGGGTGAAGATCTGCTGTTTGGTGAAGGAGCGCTCGATCTGGATGGCAAGATAGGCTTCCTGAACCTTGCGCATCATATTGCGGTCAGAGGAGAGGAAGAGGTTGCGCGCCAGCTGCATGGTGAGCGTGGAGGCGCCCTGAGCGCGCCCGTGGGAGCGGATATCGTGCCAGGCGGCGCCGGCGACGCGAAAGACGTTGACGCCCCAGTGAGACTCGAAGTTTTTGTCTTCAATAGAAATGACGGCCTGGCGGAGCACGGGCGCGAAGCCGTTGTAGCCGACGACCTCGCGCCGCTCGAGGGCAAAGGAGCCAATGACGCGGCCTTTACGGTCGTAGAGGTCGGTGGTGGTGGAAGGGCGGTAATTTTCCAATTCCTGAATCTGGGGCAGATTGACGGAGTAGACGAGGGTGAGTCCGGCGAGGGAGCCGGTGGCGGCGGCGAGGAGAATCAAGGCGGCGAGCACGGAGCGGCCGGCGAGCTTGCGGCGGCGATACGCGGGGAGCGGCGGGGCCAGATCGCGGCGCGCTGCCGGATCGGTGGAGCGCGAGTTTTTTTCGCGGAGTTCGGCGACGCGCGCGCCGCGGCTGCGCGATGCGGGCCGCGGCGGATGGGAGCTGACAGCCAAGGGGGTGTGGCCTCATGGACGCCGCCCGGGTGGCATGGGCCGGAGCAGCCTCAATACAAGGCTAGCACCGGGCCAGCGTGGAAAAGCCGCGATGCCCCCAGGAATGCATCAAGGCGTGCAAGAGTGGGAAACGCCGGGCAGCGGCGCGTGACGCCGGCTGGACGCCGGAATCACGGCAGACGGGAGAATCGAGGATTGCCGCGGGCGGAGCGAATGCGGGGCTCAGCTATTCTTCGACTTGAGCAGGTCGAGGGCCTGATCCAACTGACTGTCGCCGCTTGAGGTCTGGAAGAGCTCGCTGTTGTCTTCAGGGCCGGCGACAACCACGGTCGGGGTGACGGCTTCATCGTCAATTTTCTTGCCGGCCGGATCCTGATATTTGGCCACGGTGAGCAACATGGCCGCGCCGTCAGGGAGGTTGATGGTTTTTTGCACGGAGGCCTCGCCAAAGGTCCGCTCGCCGACGACGTCGCCGCGCTTGAGGCCCTCAATGGCGGCAGCGGTGAGCTCAGGCGCACCATAGGTGCCGCGGTTGACGAGCACGACGACCGGAGCATCGGTGAGGCAGAGGGCGGGATCGGCGGAGAAGGTTTGCTGGGGGAACTTCTGTCCCTGAAGGGAGGCAAGTGCGCCCTGGCGGATGAAGAAGTTGGCCAGGCGCAATCCCTGGCTGAGATCCTCGCCGGAGGTGTCGCGGAGGTCGAGCAGGATCTTGTGTCCTTTGCCTGCGCCCTTGATGCGGGCGGCGAGATCGTCGACGCGCGCGGCGGTGAGCACGCCGGGCTTGAGGTAAAGGATGGTGGCGTTTTCGTAGAACTTTTCACCGAGGGCGGGAGCGGCGAGATCGGCGCGGGTGAGCACGACCTTGTCCGGATCGGGTTTGAAGGGGCGGACCACGGAGATGGTTACCGGGGCGCCGGCTTTGCCGTCGAGCATGAAGCGGACGAGCGCGATGGGAAGCTGATGGGTGGACTGGCCCTCAATGAGGTCGATGACGTCGCCGTCGTGGAGATGGGCCTGGTCGGCGGGCGAGCCGGGGAGGACGTTGACGATGGTGGCGTAGCCGAAGCGCTTGGAGACGGTGAGGCCTACCTGCGCGTTCTCGCTGGCCGGACGGTCCTTGTAGATCTTGTACTCGGAGGCGGTGAGGTAACTGGAGTCGGAGTCGAGGGAGTCAAGGAGGCCGTGGAGCGCGCCGCTGGTGACGTCGGGGATGTTGGGCGGAGTGACGTAGTAGTTCTGAATCTTGCTGAGGACTTCAGCGTAGACGCGCATCTGGGGATAGGCAGCATCCTGTTCGTTGCCGGCATGAACGCCGATGTAGCCGAGGTCGCCGAGGAGATAGCCGAGGCCGAGAGAGGCAAAGATGACCACGGAGACGACAAAGACAAGACGCTGGAAGAGTCGGGACACACACACCACCGGAACGGCCGCCAAGGGAACGCAGGCGCGCTTCTGTTATAGACGCAATGATACAGGAATGCGGAAGCGGGGCCGCGATGGGGCGGCATGGAGGGCGCGGACGCGTATCTGTCGCGGGCGGAGGCGGAGTTTGGGGGTGTTTGCATCGGCGGTGGTGCAAATGGCGGGATTCCTGCACTGGGAATGGTGCGTTTTGGAGGATGGGCGAAGGGAAAAATATCTTCGATAGATCCTGCAAACAAGTTGTTTATTTTCAGTAGATTGCGGAGATTGAATCGGGCTAAAATCTTTACTTTCAATGATTTGTGGCCAGAATCTAGACCGCAAAGGAGTTAGAGGCGCGGGACGGTGGACCGCAGGCCGGCCGCCGCGGGCCGCGCACGGTCGAGCTGGAGCGGCATTGACGACGGACTGAGTTCATTGTGCGCCGGGAGGGGGAAATGATCGGCAAATTGCGGGGAGGAAATTTGCGGGGTGGCTGCACGGGGAGCGGGAGGTAAGGATAACGGCGGGCTGGGGCGCAGGCGCGGCGTCAACGGGCGAGAGGGAAGGCGAGGGTGAGGCGGTTGCCGGAGGGGGTAGGCTCCCAGGCGATGCGGCTGGAGAAGCGGCGCATGAGGCGGATTCCCTGTCCGCCGGGCTGAAGCTCATCGATGGATTGGGGGGTGGGGGCGGCGTCGGCGGCGGACGGGGCCAGCGGGTCAAAAGGCGGGGCGTGGTCCTCGATGGTGAAGACAAGCTCGCCGGCGGGGGACGGGGCGCACTCGACGGTGATGGACTGGTTGGCGCGGCCGCGGTAGCCGTGGCGAACGATGTTGGAGAGCGCTTCCTCGAGACAGAGCTGGATGGCGAAGCGGGTGGAGGCGGTGAGGGCGTAGCGGTCCGCGAGGGCCTGGAGCCAGGGCAGGACGAGGGCGAGATCCTCGAGCTGACTGGTGAGGGTCAGGCGCGGATCGGGCCAGGCTGAGAGGGCTTCCGGCATAGAGGCCGCCAATAAGCCGAGCATAGCTTACTCGAGCGCCGCGATGGCAGCGTCGAGGGAGTGGTGGACGGGGAGCAGGGCGTCAATTCCGCTGGTTTTGAGGACCGACTCGACCATGGGTGTGGGGGCAAAGAGCACGACCTTGCCGCCGCGGCTGTGGACGGCGCGGGCGGGGATGACGATGGAGCGAAGGCCCATGGAGCCGAGGAACTCGACTTTCTCGAGATCGATGAGGAGGCGATGGGCGCTTCCGGCCACGATGTTCATTTTGAGATCGACGGACTGTGCGCCGGCAATGTCCATGCGTCCGTCAAGGCGGACGCGGGTGACGCCGCCGGGCAGTTCTTCGGTGGAGATTTGCATTGCGATCGTCCTCGTGCGTGGCGAGCAGTGGTTCCGGTGGGGGCGCATGGGGGAAGCCGAAGCGCGGCGCGGAATAATGCGATGCTACCGGGCGAATGTGAAGACGCGGTTAAAAGAAGAAGGGCGTGGAGAGTGAAACGAAGACCTGCGCGCCGGAGCTGAGGGGGGTTGGCGATGCGGGAGCGACTTTGCCCTGATTGCGGAGCTCGATTTTGAGGCTTTTCTTCTTTTTGGCTTTGAACTCGCTGGAGACGATATTGGAGACGACCTTCTGGCTGCCGTTCTGGATGTAGACGTGGAAGGTTTGAATGCCTGGTGGAACGAAGAGGTTCTCGAGGTCGGTTCTGCCGCCGGAGACAAAGCTGAGGTAGGTGGAGTGGTTCATCTCGACGGTGACGTAGAGACCGCCGGGGAGGTGGCTGGAATCGATTTTGAAGCGGGAGTTGGTATTGGGATCGAGCTTGTGGGGGTCGACGGCGGGGGCAGCGGGCGCCGGCGGGGCTGCGGAGTGGGGAACGGGCGCGGGCGTGGGCGAGGGTTTGGCGGGCGCCGCCGGGGCCGGCGGCGGCGCAGGCTGCGGAGCAGGTTTGGCCGAGGCGGTTTGGGGCTCGGAGTGGGGGTGCGGGTTGTTTTTAGAGGTTTTGGAGGCAGGGGTTTGCGGCTCCGGCTTGACCGCGGGCGCAGGC
>JAKCDN010000106.1 GCA_021841795.1 Acidobacteriota bacterium
AAGCTCGGCGAGACTGGGATAGGTCGGATGTTCGCCCGCATCCATCGCATGTTCGAGCACGGTGATTCCATCCCGGTCAACAAAGGCGGCGAAGATGCGGAAGCGGCCGTCACGGTCGCGATCGTCAGCGCCCCACACGGTCAGCAGCGTTGCATTGCCGGCCCGCAGGCTGCCTGCGATACTGCGCCAGTCCACCGTGCCCGCCCGCAGGCGCCGGCAGGGAAGATTTGACGACAACAAGGCTGTCTGTTCGCTCATGCGATCACCCAATCAACTGCGCCGCGGCGTGATACCACCCCGCCAGAACCGGAGGAATGTAGATGCCCAGCGTCAACACGAGAGCAAGATGAACGTACACCGGCGTCAGGGCATGAGGCCGTGGCGGCTGCGGTGCGAAGTTCTCGCCGAAGGCCATGGGTTGCACCTTCGAGAAGATGCCTGCGAATGCGAGCGCAAGCACAAGAAGCAGAACCGGCGCCGCCCAGGGATGCTCGCGCATTGTTGTGGTCAGAATCAGAAACTCACTTGCGAACACGCCGAAGGGCGGCATTCCGAGGATGGCGAGCGAGCCGAGCAGCAGCCCCCAGCCGAGAGCCGGACTGGTCCTGACCAGGCCGCGAATCTCTTCCATCTGCTGCGTGCCTGCGGTTTGCGCCGCGTCTCCGGCCGTGAAGAAGATCGACGATTTGGTCAGCGAGTGCGCCGTCATATGCAGCAGCGCGGCAAAGTTGGCAATCGGCCCGCCGATGCCGAAGGCAAAGGTGATCAGACCCATGTGCTCGATCGAAGAGTAGCCGAAGAGCCGTTTGATGTCGCGCTGCCGCCAGAGAAAGAGCGATCCCAGCACGGCAGACAGCAGTCCGAAGGCCATCAGCGCACGTCCGGGGAGCAGCGGACCGATCGAGCCTGTCGCCAGTGTTTTAGCGCGAATCACGGCGTAAAGCGCCACATTCAGCAGCAGCCCCGAGAGCACCGCGGAGACCGGAGCCGGACCTTCGGAGTGCGCGTCGGGAAGCCAGTTGTGCAGCGGCGCCAGCCCCACTTTGGTTCCGTATCCAACCAGCAGAAACGCGAACGCGAGCCCAACCACCGCGGGCTCCAGCCCGGCGCGGACTGCATAAAGATGGGTCCAGAGCAGTGCCGACATTCCCTCGTGGCCGAGAATGCGCGCCGCTGCGGAGTAGAGCAGGATGGTTCCGAACAGAGCCTGGGCAATGCCGACGCCGCAAAGGATGAAATACTTCCACGCCGCCTCCAGGCTGGCTTTGGTCTTGTAGAGAGAAACCAGCAGCACGGTCGAAAGCGTGGCGGCTTCCATGGCCACCCAGAGCAGGCCCATGTTATTGGTCAGCAATGCCGTCAGCATCGCGCCCATAAAGAGCTGGAACATGCTGTGATACAGGCGCAGACGCCGCGCGCTGAGCTTGCGATGAAGCTGCTCGGCGCGCATGTAGGACCGGGAAAATGTAGCGGTTGTGAAGCCGACAAACGCGGTGAGCAGCACCAGGAAGATGTTGAAAGAGTCGACAAAAAACTGTTCGTGCCACAGCAGCAGCGGGCCGCTGCGGACCTCTCGCACGGCAAGCAGCGCGGCGGCGAGCAAGGTGGCAAGGCTGGCGCCCGCGCTGATCTCCGGCGCGTGACGGCGCGCGCCCGCAACCGCCAGCGCAACCGAACCCGCGATCGGCAGTCCCAGAACCAGCAGCAACTCCACGTTACTCCTCCTTGAGCGATTCCAGATGGTGCAGGTCGAGGCTGTCGAACTGCTCGCGGATCTGGAAGAAAAAGATGCCCAGAATGAAGACCGCAACCAGAAGATCGAGTGCGATGCCCAGTTCGATCACCATGGGCATGCCGTAGGTCGCGCTGGCCGCGGCAAAGAACAGTCCGTTCTCCATGGCGAGAAAACCGATCACCTGCGCGATTGCCTTGCGCCGCATGATCATGGTCAGGAACGAAAGCAGGATCACTGCCAGCGCAATGCCGATCGTATGACGCATGATCGTGGCGGCTAGCACGCTGATCGGCTGCGCCAGGCCGAAGGCCAGAATGACCAGCAACAGCCCTGCCAGCATGGTGGCAGGAATATGCGCCAGCCGCTCGTTCTCGCGCTGCGCGCCCAGCCGGCGGACAAGCCAATTCAGGATGAAAGGCAGTGCGATGACCTTGAGCAGCAGCGTGAGCGCCGCCGAGAAGTAAAGCTCGGTCAGGCCCGCGTCGTAGGCTACCAGCGCGGTTGACAGGAACAGAATCGCGCCCTGCCACATGTAGAGCGTAATCAGGCGCTGAATCCGCCGCGTTGACAGCATCGCAAACGAGATCAGCAGCATGCCCGCGGCCAGCAGTTTCAAGAGCTCGATGACGAAATGGGATTTAAGCACTCGTGTTCGCTCCCATCAGAAGGTGTACAAGCAGCCCGAGCACGGCAAACAGGAAGGCCAGGGCCAGGAACTCCGGCGCGCGAAACAGCCGCAGCTTCGCCGACAGAGACTCAATCAGCGCCAGCGCCGCTCCGCAAACCGCCAGCTTCGCAATCAGCGCCGCCAGCGCAAACAGAACATAACCGAAAGACGTTCCATGAATGGCGATGCCCCACGGCAGAAACAAGGCAATGCCGATGCAGGTGTAATTGAACAGCTTGAGGCTCGACGCCCACTCGATGAGCGCCAGATGCCGGCCGGAGTATTCCAGAACCATGGCCTCGTGGATCATCGTCAGTTCCAGATGCGTGGCGGGATTGTCGATGGGAATGCGCGCATTCTCCGCCAGCAGCACCATGACGAAGCCGATGGCGGCGAAGATTACGCTCGGGTCGATGACCGAAGGATGCGAGGCATAATGATCGACCACACCCGGCAGCGCGGTGGTTCCGAAGAGCAGGAACGCATTGAAGAACACCATCAGAATCGCAGGCTCGGCCAGAAAGCCGATCATCATCTCGCGCCGCGCGCCCATGCTGCCAAAGGCGGTTCCGATGTCCATGGCCGCCAGCGCCTGGCAGACCCGCGCCGTGGCAAACAGCCCGATCAGGGCGATGGCGTCGGCGGCGCGCGCAAAAGGGAGATCCGTGACGATCGTAGGAACGATGGCCGCAGCCAGTACCATGGCGCCGAACAGCACATACGGCGCCGCGCGAAACAAAGGCGAGGCGTGGTCTGCAACCACGGCTTCCTTGTGGAAGAGCTTGCGCAGCATGCGATACGGCTGCGTCAGCGGCGGCGCGGAGCGGTTCTGGAGCCAGGACCGGCATTGCGCAATCCAGCCCGTCAACAACGGGGCCAGCGCAATCGCCAGCGCTACCTCCACCAACTGCCACACGAATGCAATTCCCTTCATAGCGCAAACACCAGCAGTACGAGCAGAGTCAGAAAGCTGAAAAGCAGATACAGCGCAAGCCGTCCGCTTTGTAGAAAACTCACCGCATCGGCAGCGCGTTGAACCATGGCGGAGACGGGCCGGTAGAGTGCGCGCCGGATGCGGTCCTCAATGTGGACGCGGTAGCGGGGCTGCTCATCGGCGGGCGAGGGCAGGTGCACCTGCATCCAGAAAAAAGCCCCGAAGAGCAGACGGATCGGCTGCCCAAAGCCTTCGGCGGTGTCCTGCATGCGCGCGTCCTGCCAGCGGTATCCGCAGTCCCACGGCGGCGCACGGCGCACCCGGCCATGCACAAGCAGGCGCACGGCCAGAAACGTAATCGCCACCACGCAGAGAATCATCGAGAGAAAGATCCATCCGCTGTAGGAGGCCTGCTCCGGAGCAATGGGCGCGATGCGCCAGACCGAAGGTGAGCCGGCCACGGTCTGGCCCACCAGCATCCCGGTCACGGCTCCCGCGGCGCGCAGGGCCAGCTGCGGCTGCACGCCGATGGCGATGCATCCGGCGGCCAGCCAGGCAAGACCGGCGCGCTCCAGCCAGTTGGAGTGATGGGCCTGGTCGAGCGACGCCTCGCGTGGCCGGCCCAGAAAAACGATGCCGTAGAACTTCACCATCACGTAGGCCGCAAGGGCCACGGTTAAGGCAAGCACGGCCGCTCCCAGCGGCACGAGCATGTTGACGAAGGTATGCGGCAACTGCGGCGTGAACAGGAACGCCTGCAGCAGCAGCCACTCGGAGACGAAGCCGTTCAGCGGCGGCAGGCCGGCAATGGCCAGCGTGCCGACGAGCGCAAACAGGGCCACCCATGGCATGTAACGGATCAGGCCGCCCAGCTTTCCCAGGCTGCGCTGCCGGGTGGCATGCAACACCGAGCCCGTGGTCAGGAACAGAATGCTCTTGAACAGCGAATGATTCAGGACGTGGATCAGTGCGGCGGCCAGCGCCAGGGCCGCAAACAGCGGCAGATGGCTGGCCGCGAAAAGAACAGCCAGTCCGACCGCGGTGAGAATCAGTCCGATGTTCTCAATGGACGAATAGGCCAGCAGCCGCTTCATGTCCGTCTGCACGGTTGCGAAAATCGCGCCAAACAGGCCGGAAAACAACCCCAGCGCCAAAGCCGCCAGGCCCCACTGCCAGAACCGCACATGCAGCAGATCGAAGGTCACGCGCAGCAAGCCGTAGATCGCCGTCTTCAGCATCAGGCCGCTCATCATTGCCGACACCGGGGAAGGCGCTGCCGGATGCGCCTCCGGCAGCCACACATGCGCCGGCACAACTCCGGCCTTGGCGCCAAAGCCGGCCAGCGCCAGTGCGAAGGCCATCGTGGCCCGCAGCGGTGTCAGGGCCGCTCCGCGCATGGCGGCAAAAGTAAACTCCCAGCCGCCGCCCTGCATGATGCCAAAACTCAGCAGAATGCATACCGCGCCCATATGCGCCATCAGCAGGTAGAGAAAGCCTGCCTGCCGGATCTCCGCGATGCGGTGCTGCGACGTGACCAGAAAATACGAGGACAGGGCCATCGCCTCCCACGCCACCATAAACAGATAGGCGTCATCGGCCAGCATCACCACGGCCATGCTGGCCAGAAACACGTGGTAGTGCAGCCCGAGCAGCCCCGGCGCCGTTCCCTCGCCGCTGCGGAAGTAGCCGGCGGCAAAGGTGGAGATGCCCGCTCCCGCCATGCCCAGCACCAGCAGAAAGAATGCCGACAGCGCATCCAGGCGAAGATGAAAGGGCAAATCCGGCAGGCCCACGGCAAGCGTCATGGTTTCCGGCGCCGATCCTGAGAGCAGGAAACTGCCCGCCGCGCAAAACATTGCCAGCGCGCCCAGCGCGCCCAGCGGAAACAGAATGCGCGCTACATAGCGGATGTTATGCGGCCTCATCATCCCGGCGGCCGCCAGCAGCAGCCAGAACGCGGCCAGCAGCGACACGGTCGCCAGTCTGTTCGCAGCGGCCGTGGCCAGCGCGGATTGGACCCAGCTATACGAATGCAAAGAATGTCCTCTCGATCCATCCTGAACGGCGGCGTCGCGCGGGTTTGCTCATAAGGGCCTCACGTCCCGATACAATCCATGCGTCTTCGTTCACGCATTCACCTGCGCGCTCACCGTCGCACGCCTCGGTCATGTCCTCTCCGACGCGCTCATCTCCCGCAGCATCTCCTGCGCTTCCGAAAGGTACTTGTGGAAGTACGTCCGCATCAGCGCCAGCACCTCCAGCAAAATCGGATCGCGCACGGAATAGAAGACCTGGTTGCCAGCCTTGCGATTTACCACCAGCCGCTGCGAGCGGAGCACCGCCAGGTGCTGGGATACGTTGGCCTGCTCCATTCCCAGCCTCTCGATCAGCTCTCCCGCTGAGAGCTCCCCGGCTCCAAGCAGCTCCAGAATGGCAATTCTTGTCGGATGGGCCAGCGCCTGAAAGACCCCTGCTTTGAATCGGCGTAAAGAATCGGGCATGGGAAGAATCTCTTTAAATTCGAATATTCGGTAATTCGAATTTAATCATAACATAGATATTCCGCGAGCTTTTTCGCGGAGCCGTTCACTTCAGGTCGCTGGTCAGGGCGCAGGCGCTCTCGGGGCAGGCAGCGGCTGCCTGTCCGGGCCGCGAGGTATCGCCGTTTGCCCGGCGCCACGTGTCACAGGCATCGATGGCTCGCCGCGGCCGCACAACGGGCGCTCACCCGTGCTCGCCGCTATGCCGGGAAGACTCTGGCTAAAGCACTTCCTCCCACTGCGGCGACGCCGCGAACGCAGCGTGAATCAACCCGACGTGGGAGTACGTTTGAGGAAAGTTGCCCCACATGCGCTGCTCGCTCGGGTCATAGTCCTCAGCCAGCAGCCCCAGAGGCGACAGCGTGGAATAAACCCGCTCAAAGAGCGCTCTGGCGTCGTCGCGCCGCCCGATGGCCGCGAGGGCCTCGATCAACCAGAAGGTGCAGATCACGAAGGCGACCGAGGGTTTGCCGAAGCCATCGTTCAGGCTGTAGCGCTGCAGCCAGCCGCCGAGCGAGAGATCCTTGTGAATCTTGTCGACCGTGCTCACCAGCATGGGGTCGTTGGCGGGAAGAAAGCGCAAGCGAACCATCTGCAGCAGCGATGCATCCAGATCCTCGCCTCCGTAGTGGCCCACGAAACTGTTGCGGCCCGCGTTCCAGGAGTTGGCAATCACTTCGGAGTGAATGCGCCGGGCGGCGTCGTGGAACTCGCCGGCGTGCTGGGGCGCATACTGGTCCGCAATTCTGCCCATGCGATTGGCCGCGGCCCAGCACATCAGGTTGGAAAAAGTCTGCGGCTTCCAATCGGCGCGATACTCCCAGATGCCGGCATCGGGCTTGCCGGAGACTGCGATGGCCTTGCGCGCCAGTCCTTCCATGAGCTGCAGCGCCGCCGGCGACCGCTCCGCGCTCAGACGCTCGTCCAGGAAGATCGGAGACAGCGCCAGAACCATCTCGCCGTAGATGTCGTTCTGCGAGTGCAGCGCGGCGCCGTTTCCAATGCGCACCGGTTTTTCGCCGTTATATCCCGCCCAGTGTTCCAGGATCGATTCTTCGAGATTCTCCGATCCATCCACGCGATATAGCGGCGCCAGCGTCAGCCCCGGCGCGCCGCCGGCCACGTTCAGCAGATACTGTACGAACTGCTCGCGCTCTTCGCACTGGCCCAGCAGTCCAAACGCATTCAGCACGTAGTAGGAGTCGCGCAGCCAGCAATAGCGGTAGTCCCACGTGCGGCCGCTGCCCGGCGATTCGGGGATCGACGTGGTCATGGCGGCGATAATCGCCCCGGTGTCTTCAAAGCAGTGGAGCTTCAATGCCAGCGCCGAACGGATGACCTCTTTCTGGAACAGTGGGGGGATATCGCATTGCTTGACCCAGCGCTGCCAGTAGCGTCTGGTCTCGTTCAGGAACCGCTCGCACAGGGGCGCGAGCGGTTCTTCAATGGGCGCGCCCCACGCCAGCACCATGTGCTGGCGTCCGGTCAGCGTAAACGGTTTGCCGTTCAGATACGAGAGCGGAATGTCGGTGGTCAGCCGCAACTCGCTGTCGAAGCCTTCGAAGCGCAGATGATGCGAGCCCTGCACCGTCTTGGGATGTTTCTTTGACCAGCCGAGTTTCGGCTCGCACACAATTTCGATGCGCGGCGTTCCCGCGATCGGCTCCAGGATCCGGTACAACTGCACCGGGCGGAACGCGCGATCGTAGTGGATGAAGCGCGGAGCGAAGTCGATGATCTTGAACGCGCCCGTCGCCGTATGAAAGATGGTCTCAAGAATATTGGTATTGGGCACATACGACTGAGTGCCCGCTCCGCCGTCCGCGGGGCTGATGCGGAATCGGCCGCCATCTTCACTGTCCAGAAGCGAAGAGAACACGGGCTCGGAATCGAAGCGGGGAAGACAGCACCATACGATCTCGCCGTTGTTGTGAATCAGCGCAGAATACTGGCAGTTTCCGATCAACCCCAGGTCTTCAATCCGTGTTGTCACGTCGCGACCCATTGTTGCAGAGACTAAAATAGGATTATGACACGTCTGGCGCGATTCATCATCGCCCTGCTCATTGCTCTTGCCCTGCTCACGTGGGCCGTGTCCGGAGTCGTGCAGATCACAACCCGCGAATGGTTCGAGCGCGATGTCAGCGCGCGTGTGCGCCTGGTCATGGTCAGCGCCACGCAATCCATGGCGGCTACCTGGTACGACGCTGAGGGTCTGCAGAAACAGTTGATCGCGATCGACCGCGACCAGCGCGTCATCGGCGTCGCGGCCTGCAATATCGATCTCACCACGCGCTCCATGACGCCGGACCTTCCCGAAGAGTTTCGCTGTCCGGTGGTAGGATCGCGGGTCCGCGCCATCAGTTCCGCATTAGACAAGGCTGACCCCAGCTTTCGCGAGTGGAGCACCATCACCACTCTTCCCACCGGCCGCGTGAATGTCACCGCGATGCCCATCGTCAGTGGAGGCCAGGTGCTGGGCTATGCCATTCTCGTTCACGATCTCAGCTACATCGAGCGGCGTGAGGCTCGCGCACAGACCTTCCTGCTGGCGGTCTTCTGCATTCTCGCCATCCTGGCATTCGGAATCCCGTTGCTCGTCGCCAGGCGCGTGCGCCTTGACTGGAGCATGGAGGTACGCAAGCTGCTGCGCGGCGACGGCAAGCAAAGCCGCGAGTTTCAGCCCATTCTCGGCGACCTGCGCGAGCTGATCGGCCGCATGGCCGACGAGCGCGAGGACTCGCCCGGTCAATGGACCGCAGAGCGGCTGAAGCACACCCTCAACAGCTATCTGCACGGAGAAAAGATTTTCATTCTGGCCAATCGCGAGCCCTACGTGCACATTTACAACACCGATGGCGAGATTGAGGTCCAGCATCCGGCCAGCGGCCTGGTCACTGCCGTTGAACCCATCATGCGCGCCTGCTCCGGCGTCTGGATCGCCCACGGCAGCGGCAGCGCCGATCGGGATACCGTTGACAGCAAGGATCATGTCCGCGTGCCGCCCGGCGAAGAGTCCTACGACATTCGCCGTATCTGGCTCTCCGAGGAGGAGCAGCAGGGGTATTATTACGGCTTCTCCAATGAGGGGCTCTGGCCGCTCTGCCACATCGCGCATAATCGCCCGCTGTTTCGCGCCGAAGATTGGGCGCACTACCGCAAGGTAAATCAGAAGTTCGCCGATGCGGTGTGCCGCGAGGCCGACTCGGAA
>JAKCDN010000107.1 GCA_021841795.1 Acidobacteriota bacterium
GTGAATGGGGCACGTGGGCCGGCGATTCTCCGGGCGAGGAACAACTGCGATGGTTTCGGACAACAACAAGGGCTTCTGGCGGGCGTTCCTGGACTTCTTCATTCTTTTCAGCGGGGTATCAACGGCGTCGAACCTGGAGCGGACGCAGGGACGGCCGCTGCGGACGCGGGGGATTTTCCTGTTCCGGTCACACAAAGACGCCTGATCGTGGCGCAGCTTCACGTTGTCCGGTTATGCAACCGGCTCCGGCTCAGTGCGCTGTTTGGAACAATCCCACAAAATCCGGTGTCAAAAAGAGCATGAGTCGCAGTTGCTTGTGACCGCTCCCGACCGCGATGGAGGGGCACTCTACGACTTGATGGGGGATAGGGAATGCAGCGGAGTTCCGGGCGCGACATTCGCGTTGCATTACGAGTAGTCCTGATCTTTCTTGCGGTGGGCCTGCTCAGAACCGTTTCGCTGTGGGCGCATCCCGCAAGCGGCACGCCTGCGCCTTCATTGGATTCTTTGAGACTGTTGCAAGCCCCTGATGGAGCGAGGGCGGACTGGGCAAGCCTCAAAGGCAAGGTAGTGGTGCTGGAGTTCTGGGCCACCTGGTGCTCACCATGCGTAGCCAGCCTTCCCCACCTCAACCAGCTTGTAGCCGCTCTCGATCCGGCGAAATTCCAGTTCATCTCCATTGATGACGAAGATCGAAAGGTTGTGGAGACATTCCTCACCAGAAAAAGGACCTCCGGCTGGGTCGGAACCGATACAGCCGGCCGGATCTTCGCAGCCTATGGAGTCAATTCCAGACCGACAACCGTTATCGTCGATGGACGCGGAAAGATTGTTGCAGTGACGGAGGTCGATTCAGTAAGCGCCGCAGATTTACAGGCAGTCGCAGCAGGGAAAAAAGTAGCATTCAAGCCCGCGATGGAGATCGTCGAGGCGAGCACTCCGTCTCGCTCAAGCGCAGAGCGCCCGCTGTTTTCAGTCTCAGTCAGTAAGTCTTCGCCCGGAGCGCAGGCGTCGCAGGTCAATCATCCACCGACCGGCACGGACTTTCTTGGCAATGATGCCGACAGCCTGATGACCAACGTTTTCAACGCATTCGAGAATCGCTATGTCTTAAAGGGCCAACTGCCGGACGGGCGCTACGACCTGCACGTGAATTTCGTTGACGTGCCTGATGCCGTGAGGACGCAGGCCGTTCAGCAAGCCGTTCTTTCGGCGTTGCATTTGCAGATCCAGTCAAAGACGATCACTAAAACTGCCTATATTCTGCGAGCCACTGATGCAAGCAAGAAACTGCTCAGTCTGTCAGCTTCAACACATGCGGTCAAGCGCGGCTATTGGCATGGAATCTTCATTCTGATGAACGGAACCATGGACGATCTGGCCTATGTGCTGGCGACCGGGCTGGCGAATCCTGTCATCAATGAAACCGGCATCGACGGCACGTACGACGCGCGGTTCAAAGCTACCGCAGGAGACGTCGACAGTGTGAATGCCGTCCTCAAAAAGACCATGGGGCTGGAACTCGTCACCGGCACTCAGGAAATGTCGATTAACGTGCTCGAAGTAAGCGGGCGCGAGTAAGGAAGCCATATCGGTCAGTTGATCGGTGCGAGCCGTCCTTGCTTCCTTGTAAAATTGAAGTATGCCGATCTCGCGCGAACAAGCCCTGGATTACTTCCGCTCAACGGACCTGATTGGTCTGGGAATGGAGGCGGACGCGGTGCGGCGGCGTCTGCATCCTGAGGGCGTGGTCACGTACATCATCGACCGCAACATCAACTACACGAACTTCTGCACGGAGTATTGCACGTTCTGCGCGTTCTACCGTCCGCTGCCGCGGGCGGGCAAGCCGGACCCACGTTCAGAGGAAGGGTACGTACTGGACCTGGAGACGATCTATGCCAAGATCGCCGAGACGGTGGAGATGGGCGGGACGGGCGTGCTGATGCAGGGCGGGATTCATCCGGAGCTGAAGATCGACTGGTTCGAGCGGCTCTTCCGGGGGATCAAGGAACGGTTTCCGGAGATCTGGCTGCACTGCCTTTCGGCGTCGGAGGTGCTGGCGATCGCGGAGTACTCGGAGCTGGACCTGCGCACTACGATCGCGCGGCTGCGGGGGGCGGGGCTGGACTCGATTCCCGGCGGCGGCGCGGAGATTCTGGACGACGAGGTGCGGCACCGGATTGCGCGGCTGAAGTGCGGGACAGAAGACTGGGTGCGTGTGCACCGGACGGCGCACGAGCTGGGGATGCGGACGACGGCGACGATGATGTTCGGAGTGGGCGAGACGCTGGAGCAGCGCATCAACCACTTTGAGGTCGTGCGACGGCTGCAGGAAGAGACGGGCGGATTCACGGCGTTCATCCCGTGGAGTTTTCAGCCGAAGCATACCGCGCTGGGCGGCCGGGGCTGGGACGAGGCAACGTCAGTTGAATACCTGAAGGTGCTGGCGATCTCGCGGCTCTATCTGGACAACATCGAGAACGTGCAGGCGAGCTGGGTGACGCAGGGCTTGAAGGTGCTGGAGATGGGCCTGCACTTCGGCGGCAACGACGTGGGCTCGGTGATGCTGGAAGAGAACGTGGTGAAGGCGGCGGGCACGTCGAACTGCACGACGGAGGAAGAGCTGCGGCGGATTATCCGCGACGCGGGATTCAAGCCGGTGCAGCGGGATACGCTGTATCGAACGATGTTTTTGAACTGAGCTCGCGCTTCCAGCGCAGGGCCAGGACGCCGGCCGGGGCGCTGCACGCATCGGCACGCGCGCGACCCGGCGCTACGCCGGATGACACAAAAAAGCCGCGCCGCGCCAATGGGCCGCGGCACCCTCTATTCTGGTGCTATGACTGCGACCGCGACGCCGGCCCTGCGCCGGCTTGGAAACTCCGACCTGAATCTTTCCGCGATCGGCCTGGGGGCGTGGGCCATTGGCGGCAGCAACTGGCAGTATGCGTGGGGAGCGCAGGAGGACGCGGAGTCGATAGCCGCGATCCATCGGGCGCTGGACCTGGGCGTGAACTGGATCGACACCGCGGCGGTGTACGGGCTGGGACACTCGGAGGAGGTTGTGGGGCGGGCGGTGAAGTCGTGGGGGCGCAAGCCTTTTCTCTTTACCAAGTGCTCGCGGCTGTGGAATCCGGATGGGACGATCTACAGCAATCTGGACGCGGCGTCGCTGACGAATGAGCTCGACGGCTCACTGAAGCGTCTGGGGGTGGAGACGATCGATCTTTACCAGATCCACTGGCCACGGCCGGAGGAGCAGATCGAGGCGGCATGGGAACTGCTGGCGCGCTTCCGCGAACAGGGCAAGGTGCGCTGGATCGGAGTATCCAACTTTTCCGCGGCGCAGATGCGGCTGCTGGAGCCGATTGCTCCCATCACCAGCCTGCAGCCGCCCTACTCGATGCTGCGGCGCGAGGTGGAGAAGGACATCCTGCCGTTTGCAGAGGGACACGGCATCGGGGTGATCAACTATTCGCCGATGGTGTCAGGGCTGCTGACGGGCAGGATGACGGCGGAACGGGCCGGGGCGCTGCCGGAAGACGACTGGCGGCGCAATCATCCCGAGTTCCGCGAGCCGCGGCTGAGCCGCAATCTGCGCCTGGTGGAGCTGCTGCGGGAGATTGGCAGCGCGCACGGCATAACGGCCGGGGTGGTGGCCGTGGCGTGGACGCTGCACCATCCGGCGGTGACGGCGGCGATTGTGGGCGGGCGCAGCGCGGCGCAGGTTGAAGAGACGGCGGCAGCCCTGACGTTCCGGCTGAGCGAGCAGGAGTACGGCGCGATCGGCGCGTTTCTGGCGGCGGAGAACGAGGCCTGACCGGATCACCGTGCGGGGATTGCCATGCTCGTCGGATAGAACCGGGGACGGGCTACGCCTGTTCCAGGAGCGATGGACCCTGACTGGCCGATGACGCTCCGCGCAACGCGCGCGGGCGGGACGGGCGGAATCCATCTGCCGGGGCGGTCTGCATCGCGCATTCTGCCCGTCGCGGGAAATATTCTACCCGGCTACAAATTACAGCAAAATATTGGCATACAAGCGATATCCGCCGATTATTGCTTGCGCGAGCCGCTGAGGCGTCCACGAAAAATCAATTTAGTAAATCGCTTTTTTCTTGACGCTCGTTCTTTTGCGTGCATATACTTCATCCGCTGAAGAATTGTCGCCCGCAGGACGCTTCAGTTTTCGGGGAGTTCGTTGACCGTCCCCCAGCAGGCCGGCGAAGGGCAGGCAGACCCTACGGCGATTTCTGAATCGATGTAACCCTTTGATCTCATGCGAGATCGACGAGTGCCTGGGGCAGCGTCGACGCGATGAGATGGGCAGGGGGGGATGGAGATTCCGAGTCGATCCGCGTGATCGCATGCCATCGATGGGGCAAGGCGCGACTGCGGCAAACCCACTCACCATGGAGGCAAAGATGATACGAAGCAGATTTGTTCAAGAGGAAAGAGCAGGCTTCCTGACTGCAATGCAAGCTGCGTTCAGCGCACCGGGAAGGTTGTACGCCGCGCTGTTGGCCATCACATTTCTACTGTTTGCCGGCCCGATGGGAAGAGCCCAGTCGGTGTACGGCTCGCTGACGGGCACGGTGAGCGACCCCAGCAGCGCGGCAGTCGTCGGCGCCCAGGTGACCGTAAAAGGGGTCGCGACGGGCATCGAGCAGACCACGACCACGAACTCCAGCGGCATCTACCGGTTCAGCAACCTGCTGCCGGCCGAGTACAACGTGACGGTTTCGGCGGCGGGCTTTAATACCCAGACGACGCCGAATATGTCCGTTGTGGTGAACGGAGTCGCGGAGTTGAACGTGCGACTCAAAGTGGGAACAACGTCGCAGACGGTGACGGTTTCAACCGTGGCTCCGCTGCTGCAGACGGAGACGGCGGACGTACAGTCGAATATCACGACGCGGCAGATTGAGAGTCTGCCGATCTTCGGGACCGAGGGGGCGAACTTTCAGTCGCTGCTGCGGGAGATTCCGGGATCGGGGCTGACTTCGGAGACGAACTCGAACGCAGGCAACCCGCAACGAGCCATCAACACGAACTTCAACGGGCAGTCGTACCAATCGATCGACACGCGCATCGACGGCGTGCCGGATCTGTATCCTTACCTTCCGGCCAACGTGTCCTACGTGCCGCCGTTTGACGCCATTCAAACCATGAACGTGGTGACCAATTCGTTCACGGCGCAGCAAGGCATGGCGGGCGGCGCGGCGGTGAACGTGGAGATCAAGTCCGGCACCAACAGCTTCCACGGCGATGCGCACGAGATGCACACGGACGAGAACTTCGCGGCCCGGAACTACTTCCAGACGGATCCCAAAATTTTCCCGCACAAGAACCGCAACAACCAGAACGAGTTCGGCGGCGCCGTGGGCGGTCCGATTCTGAAGAACCGGCTCTTTTTCTTCTACGATTTCGACCGGACGACGCAGCGGCAACTGGCGGGGCCGGACACGCGCACGCTGCCGACCGCGGCAATGGCCACCGGCAATTTTGCCAGCCTGCCGGGAAGCCCGACGATCTACGATCCCGCGACGGGAGACGCAACCGGAGCCGGGAAGACGCCGATCTCGTGCAACGGGGTGCAGAACACGATCTGCCCGGGCCGCATCGATCCCGCGGCGGAGACGATGATCAAGCTGATGCAGCCGCTGTTTTCGCAGGAGACGTCCACCAGCAACGATCTGCTGAACTGGACGGGGAGCGGAACCGCGCTGCTGAACCGCAATGACAGCGACGCCAAGGTCGATTGGGTTCACAGCCAGAACACACTGGTATGGGGACGCTACAGCTTCTCGAAGTCCCTGGTTTTCGATCCTCCGCTTCTGGGGCCTGCGATCGGCGACGCGACCAACGGCGGGCAACTTGGCAATGCGCCGGGACTGGTGCAGGTGGCAGGTCTGGGGGTTTCGCACACGTTTACTCCCAGCTTGCTGTTCGACTGGAATTTTGGATATACGCGGCAGAATCTGGGGTCAACCTTCGATCTCACGTCGCCGCGCGGGCTTGAGCAACTGGACATTCCGGGAACGAACAATGCGGGCGCTCCTGGCAGTCCGTCGCTCTATTACGGCTGGCCCGGTTTCACCTTTGTATCGAATTACGGTGGAGATCTGAACATAGGAAACGCGCAGGTCGCCAATCCGTTCCTGTTCCGCGACAATCAGTTTGTTACCGACGCGGATATGAGCTGGACCAAGGGGAAGCACAACTTCAAGGGCGGCGTGGAGTGGTACCACGCAGGCATCAACCACTTCCAGGCCCAGGGAGGCACCTTCCAGAATGCCCGCGGTCAGTTCCAGTTCAACGGTTACGCGACCTCGCAGTATGGAACGACGCCCACGTGGTTTAACGAATGGGCCGACTACCTGCTGGGCCTGCCGCAGGAGACCGGGAAGGCGAGACAGCTCTTCAACCCCAACTCGGAGCGGTGGACGAACTGGGCCTGGTACGTGCAAGACCAGTGGCAGATCTCTCCAAAGCTGACGGTGAACCT
Organism: Acidobacteriota bacterium; assembly: GCA_021841795.1. GTDB lineage: Bacteria > Acidobacteriota > Terriglobia > Terriglobales > Acidobacteriaceae > Telmatobacter. The sequence goes on from JAKCDN010000107.1 coordinate 6,512, forward strand.
TGGCCTGCGCTGGGAGTACTATCCGTTCGGGTATGCCGATAACGGCAAGGGTCTCCGCCTGTTGAATCTGCAAACCGGCATTGTGTCGGTGGGCGGCTACGGCAACATCCCGCAAAACGACGGAGCCAACGTAGGGAAGGGTCAGTTCCTGCCCCGCGTGGGCGTGGCTTATACCATCCGGCCGACCACGGTACTTCGGATCGGCTATGGATTGAGCGCCGATCCGTACGATCCATACCACGTCCTGCTCAATGCATACCCATCGGTACTTCTGGATACCAATCTGCCCGCGAATGTGGCGAATTACGTTCCCGTGGCCAGCCTGACGGGCCTGAACGGGACCGGACTGGGCAGCGGAACCTACTCGGTTCCGACGGGTCTTAGCCTGATCCCGGTGCCGAATCTGAGCACGGGCCAGATCCCGCTGCCGACCAGCGCCAGCACGACAACGGTTCCCAATCCCTATCACCGCGGATACATCAACTCCTATAACCTGACGCTCGAGCAGGAGTTCGGCCGGGATCTGGCGTTCAGCCTGGGCTATATCGGGGCTTACGACAATCATCCAACGATCAACATGAATGCCAATCCGTCGGCGCCGGGTACGGGCAGCGCCGGGGGCGTGCTGAGCCAGGCTTATGGCGCGAACTACACGGGAACGATCAACGTGCTGAATCCCTTCAAATTTACGCGCTACGACTCGATGCAGTCGCAACTGAAGTACAACTTTGCCGGGGGCTCAAACGTTACCGCGGTGTATACATGGTCCAAGGCGATGAGCTTTGCGGACGAGCAGGATCTGGGCTCGCTGCTGATTCCCTACGCGCCGGATTACTTCAAGGACTATGGACCAGCCAACTTCGACCGGACGAACAACTTCGAGATTTACAGCGTGGCGGCGCTTCCGTTCGGAAAAGGGCAACGGTGGCTGCAGAATGGCATCGGGAGTGAAATCCTGGGCGGGTGGCTTATCGACCCGGTGGTCAGCATCATGAGCGGGCTGCCGTTTACCGTGAACGCGGGCGGCAACCTGAACGCGAACGGATCCAGCCAGACGGCCGACCTGGTGGGCTCGTTCAAGCGGACACACGGCAGGCCGCCACGCACAGGCGTCACCTGCGCTCTGGGTGACCCGAGCTGCGAATATTTTGCGCCCAGCGCCTTCGCCGCGCCGCTGATCACCTCCCCAAGCACCGCGCATTTCGGAAATACCAATCGCGACGAGTTCCGTGGGCCGCGCTACTTCGATGCCGATCTGAGCATCGTGCGCGATTTCAAGCTCAAGGAATTTGCCACGCTCGAAGTGCGAGGGGATGCAATGGGCCTGACCAATACGCCTCACTTCGGCACGCCGAACGTGTCCTGCCCGTCAAACGCGACCACACCCGGTCCGAATGGGGGCAGCGGCCAGCTTTGCAACACCGGGTCCAACAACAACTTTGGAGTCATTACCGGCTTTGTGGAGCCCGGCGGCTACTTCGGCCAGGAACCCGGCAACCGGACGATCTGGGTAGGAGCGCAGGTCAAGTTCTGATCCCAGGCAGGCGCCAGGCGCACGGCAGGTAGTGCAGGGCGGCTGGCACCGCGTCGATCAAGCCCGATGGAGTAGGCTTCAGCTCGCCCATCTCTTCCGCAAAAAGCGCGGAAGGGATGGGCGAGCGTGTTTTATCCTGCACTGCGGATCGAGCAGGCCGGCGGGAGCCCGCATGGCGCATGGCCGGGGCATAGCGCGGGCAGGCCCCAGTCCCTAATCTGGCACCTGTTGCAGATAAAACATAGCAAAAGGCTTGCAAGCGCACGCGAGGCTTCGGCACTCTGAAGAGTGTGAAACGGTGGTTCTACCTTATTGCGATCCTGGCCATGATGGGCGGGATCGCCTATTGGGTTTACGGTCATCGCGTCTGGCTGGGAATGGGCGGCGTGGGCGGCGGTGTGCCCACGGACGTGGCGGGCACGGACCTGGCACCGGCGCAACTGCTGTGGCGCAGCGTGGACCGGAGCACGGACGGCTTCAGCATCGACATGCCGGCCGACACCCGCGAGACGCAGGTTCCCGCGTACACGGAGCAGGGCGGCGTAGAACAACTGGAGATGCTGATCGCGATGCCGAACGCCAACACGACCTACGCGGTGGCGTGGGACGACGATCCTCCGGTGGAGCGGGCCAGCGGGGAGGTTGCGGAACGGACGCTGGACAATGCCCGCGACGGCACCCTGGCGAGGACGCACACCGCCCTGGTAAAGGAGTCGCGGGGAAGTTACATGGGCTATCCGGCACGAAGCTTCAGCGCGCGGAACGACGCGGGCGGCCTGCTGGACGCACGGCTGATTCTGGCCGGCAAGAGGCTCTACATGATGATTGTGGCCCTTCCCGCAGCGAGCGCACGCCGGGAGGAAGACATTGGCCGCTATTTTGACTCGTTCAAGCTGATGGCGACGGCGCAGGGCGGTTAAGCGCCGGGGCGTCAGGATGCGGCTACGCAGGAATTGCGCTTGTGCCGGAGCGGAGGCGAAACGAGGGCGTTGCGAGGGAACGAAGCGGAG
>JAKCDN010000108.1 GCA_021841795.1 Acidobacteriota bacterium
TTTGCGCTGGAGGGTCGAGGCTTCGTCTTCGAGCGAGGCCATGAGGCGGCCGGCGCGTTCGATGGTAGCGTCGGTGCCTTCCATGGCTTCAACGGCGACGCAGGCCTGAGCGGCGACGACGACGGTCTGGCCGATGTCAAAGCCGGCGATGGCGGCGGCGACCTGGCGGCCGTAGGCGATGTTTCTGGATTCCTCTTCATCGGGCGCGCGTTGAGTGAGCACGCCTTCAGGGGCAAGCAGGGGCTCGAGAAACGCGGTGGAGCTGATCAGATGGATGCCTTCGTCATCGAGGACCTTGGCCACGGCGCCGATGAGCGCGTCAGTGGAGCGGGTGTTCAGATTGAGGAGGAGCTTGGCGAGACGCCAGTCGGGACGGATGGCCGAGAAGATCTGCTTGTGCTTGACCTGGCCGGCCATGACGGCGTTGGCAACGCCTTCTTTCCGGAAGATCGCGATGAGGCGGGAGAGCTCGCCGAGAGAGAGCCAGTGGACGGTAATGCCGGCGTCGGCGAGGGCGCGGCGGTCGATCTCGGGGTCGGTCTCCTGTTTGATGGCGGCGACGACGACGGAGTGGCCCTGGGCGCGCGCGGCATCAAGGAGCAGGAAGGGGAAGCGACCGTTGCCGGCGATGAGACCGAGGGTCATTGTTACTTGATGACTCCGCGCCGGCTGGACTCGATGAAGCGCATAAGCTGGGCGACATCTTCGCCTTCCAGGGCGCGCATTTTCTCGAGGGCCTGAGTGGTGTTGAGTTTCGCGGCCAGCAGGTAGCGATAGGCCTTCTGCAATCGCTGCAGGCGTTGCGGCGAAAAGCCTTTGCGCTCGAGGCCGACTTTGTTGATGCCGAAGGCCTTGTTTTCGCGGTGCGCGGAGGTGAGCGAGAAGGGCAGGACGTCCTGGGTGACGATGGTGCCACCGCCGATGAAGGCGTGGGCGCCGACGACGCAGTGCTGGTGCACGGGGCAGAAGGCGCCGAGGGTGACGTCGTCCTGAATGGTGACGTGGCCGGCGAGGGTGGCGGAGTTGGCGAGGATGCAACGGCTGCCGACGTGGCTGTCGTGGCCGACGTGGGCGTAGGCCATGAGCAGGTTGCCGGAGCCGAGGCGGGTGAGGCCGCCGCCGCCGGTGGTGCCGCGGCTGATGGTGACGCACTCGCGGATGGTGTTCGAGTCGCCGAGGATGGTTTCAGTGGGCTCGCCTTTGTACTTGAGATCCTGCGGGGCGACGCCGATGGAGCAAAAGGGATAGAAGGTGTTGCGGCTGCCGATGCGGGTGCGGCCGTCGATGACGACGTGCGAGATGAGATTGCATTCTTCTCCGAGCTCGACCTCGGGCCCGATGGTGCAATAGGGCCCGATGGTGCAGGAGGCGGGAATGCGCGCGCCGGCAGCGACGATCGCACTGGGGTGAATGCTCACTGGGCGGCCTCGGCGGCGGGTTTCGATTCCTGCTTTGCTTCCTGGGCGCGGGGCACGATCATGCAGGTGAGGGTGGCTTCGCAGGCCAGCTTGCCGTCGATGTAGGCCTTGCCGGCCATTTTTCCGGCGCGGGGGCGGAAGCTGACCACATCGACTTCAATGCGGATCTGATCGCCGGGGACGATGGAGCGGCGGAATTTGGCGGCTTCGATGCCGGTGAAGACGGCGAGTTTGGAGTGGCGGTCTTCCATCTCCGACAGCATGAGCACCGCGCCGGCCTGGGCCATGGCCTCAATTACGAGGACGCCGGGCATGATGGGCGCGCCGGGGAAGTGGCCCTGGAAGAACTGCTCGTTCATGGTCACGTTCTTGAGGGCGACGACACGCTTGGCGCGCTCGAACTCGACAATGCGGTCGATGAGAAGGAAGGGGTAGCGGTGGGGCAGGAAATCCATGATTTCCTGGATGCTGAAGATCATTCTGCGACTCCTGGGGTACGGTTCATTAGGCTGCTTATTGCTCGTTGGGATTATAAATAGCGGGGGTCCATGGATTGAATGACAGATTGCGGCGCAGTCTCCGGTTCGCCGGGCAAGCGGCCAGGCGGCCCGAGCCCACTATGCCGCCGCTCCGCTGTGCGTGGCCATGCGGTCCAGGTCGGAGGAGATTCAATCAAGACACCCCATGACGGCGGGAGAACGCGCAGGACGAGACCTGGGGCATCTGCCAGGGGCGCGGGTTGGAAGCGCGGCGCATGGGAGCGTAGTTACTTCTTGATCTTGCGGGCAGCGGCGTCGGGATCCCAGAAGTTGTCGGGGAGGTTCTGGTTGTAGGCGGCGCGGGTTACGTAGTACTGACGGACGGTGTCGCCGTTTTTGAGGTGCGTGATGGTGAAGGGGGTGGGGATGCCGTCGACGATGTGGTAGTCGTCGTACTCCTCGGTGTCGGTGTTCTTGTCGTGGTAGGTGGGGTCGCGCCATTGAAAGATGCGCTGGAGGGGCAGGTGGGTCTGGGCGTCGAGGAGGATGGTGATGGCATCATTCTGCGGAGAGATGAGGGTGACCTGCTCGGCGAGGTGCCGCTCGGCCATGTGCTGGCCTTCGTAGAGCAGGATGGTGTTGGGCTCATTCATCCAGAGTTTGACGGCGACCTCGATGGAGTGATCGCGGCGGCGCATGTAGTCATCGACGATGTCCTTATCGAGCGGTTTTTTGCCGCGGTAGGTGACCTCCCAACCCTGGCGGCCGATGAAGAATTCGAGCACGTCGCGGTGCTTGGTGACCTCGATGCGGTCGTGATCGGGCCACTGGTGGAACTCGAAGGTTTTTTCGGTACCGGGATCGGGATTGCCCTGAAAGAAGGCGGCGACCTGCCCCTGACGCATCATGTTCTTCATGTCGAGCCAGAGCTGCCCGCCGAGCGCGGCGACCATGGCGTTGAGCGCGGCGCGGGCCTGCTGGGAGTTTTTTTGCGCGGCATTGTCGGGCGAGGGGGCCTGCGCGGCGGCGGGACGCGGCGGGAGGATTGCGGCTGCGGCCAGGAGAATGATGGCGAAGGGGCCGAATTTCATGAACTCCTTGCCAAGGCGAATGGTTGAGCGGCCGGTGAAGCGCGGCAGGAGACGTCGCGGATGACGGCTGCCGCGGGCGGTTTCCGCGTCGATGCCACGAGAGCCGCCGGCGACCAGCGCAACTTTGCCGTGGGGGGAGAGATCCAGCGCCATAGGCCCACGCTAAAACATCGCCGGAGGGGATGTCGAGCCAGGAGCCCGGGGGATTGCGAAGGGACGCCGCGGCGCGGTCACGGGAGCGGCAGGCATTGGCCGCGATGGGAAGACGGACGCCCGATGCGGCCATGGCAATGCGCAGTGAGGATGCGGGTTGAGGGCGTTTCGCGCGGGCAACGGAGCTATGTGACGGAGCGTGCGACGCGAAAGCCGATGAGCTCGCTGCGGATGGATTCGGTGGCTCGCATGCGGGCGGCGGAGCGAAGCATGGCGGGGGGATCGCGCCAGGCTCCGCCACGAACCAGGCGCATGGAGCTATGGCCGTCGAGGGCAGGCCGTCCGTCCTGCGGGGTGTCGTCGAAGTTGTCGTGCCAGAGGTCGGCGGCCCACTCGCGGACGTTGCCGTGCATGTCATAGAGGCCGAATCCGTTGGGTGGGAAGGCGCCGGCAGGAGCGGGTCCGGCGGACTGGTCGAAGCAGGCGCGGGAGGCATCGATGGTGTCGCCGCAGGAGTAGCGAGTGGATGAGCCGGCGCGGCAAGCGTACTCCCACTCGGCTTCGGAGGGGATGCGGTATTTTTGCCCGGAGCCGTCGGAGAGGCGATCGGCGAAGGCCTGAGCCTCAGGGAAGGAGACGTAGGTTACGGGGATTCCGACGGCCACGGGCGGCGGCGGCGCGGGCTGCGGGGCAGGCGACGAGGCGATGAAACGGCTGTACCAATGCCGGGCAGGCGCGGATGCCTGGGGCGCCGGGACCGGAACAGGCATGCCGGTGATGTGGAACCACTCGCCGGCGAGCACGGGAAAGACGCCGATGGCAAAGGATGCGGGAAGGTCAATGCGCTTCTGCGGCGACTCGTAGGGCGCGCGATCGGGATCGTCGGAGGAGGCGCCGAGCAGAAACGAGCCGGAGGACACGATGCGCATGACGGGCATGCCGTCGCCGTCACGAAAGAGGGTGCCGGGAGGCGTGGAGGGATTGATGAATGCGCCGTCGTAGACAGGCTCGCCGGACTGGAGGGTTCCGATGGCGTCGCGATAGATATTGGTAGGGCTGGACGGAGCCAACCCCTGGGGCAGGTTGGCGTTGCCGGGCTTGGTGGAGATCAGATCGGTGATCCAGGTGAGGAGTTTCCGCCACTGCCGATCTTCGCGGTTGCCGTTCCACCGGGCCAGGTTGACGGTCTGGGTGAGGGTAAAGGCGATGGGAATGGTGCAGGGCTCGATGACGACGGGCACGAGTTTGCCGCGGTCTTTGCCGTAGTGGGCTTCAGTGCGGACCCACTCGGAGGTGACGGAGCGGGGCGACCAGAGCACGACGACGGTGGAGGCGGCCGCGATGGCCAGCTCGATCTCAGTGTCCCAGGCCTGACGGGGGGTGATGCCGTCGTCCCACCAGACGGAGAGCCCGCTGTCGCGCAGGGCAGCCACCATGCGGCCGGCGGTCTCGGCGTCTTCCCGCTTATAACTCACAAAGACATCGGCCATGGCTCAACTCCAGGGGGGATGAATTTTATTGCGGCATTTCTGGATTTTGGTATGATCGGGGGACTTTCTGGATGATGATAACCCGGAGGTGAAGCAACGATGGGTTCCCCACAGGCCCTCACCAGGGAAGAGTTCCAATTCTTCAAGCATCCACTTTACCCGAGGCGCTTTGCGCTGGCGCTGTTTTTTGCGCTGATTCTGTTTCCGCTGATCGCGGCGGCGCTGGCGGCGGGCACGGTGGTGCTGGTGGCGCCGCTGTTCGCGCTGCTTTTCTGGATGAGCGGGCGCGTTTTGTACGCCACATTTATGGGACACAGCATTCTGGTTTCAGATCTGAATTATGCCCGGATCCACGGCATCGGCGAAGAGCTGAAGGCGCGCATCGGCTACGAGAAGAAGGTGGACATTTTTGTTTACGAGCAGGGCCGGTTCAACACGTCGCTCTACAAGTTTCTTTTTTACCGGCGCGCGGTCTTTCTGAACTCGGAGCTGCTGGAGAGCGGCGTTACCGAGGATGAGCTGCGGTGGCTGATCGGGAGGTTTATCGGCTACCTGCGGGCGCGGCGGGAGGCGGGATTCTGGGGCTGGACCATCGATGCGGCGGGGAAGCTGCTGATCTTCAATCTGTTTCTGGCGCCGTACGAGCGGGCGCTTGTCTACACCGGGGACCGAGTGGCGCTGGGCGTGATCGGAGGCGACATCTCCAGCGCGGTTTCGGCGATGCAGAAGCTGTTTGTCGGCCGGCAGCTCGGATACTCGGTGAATCCGAGCGGCATCGTGGCGCAGCACCGGATGGTGAAGGGCACGTTTTTCGGATTTCTGGCGCGCGTACCGATAGCGTTTCCGCACATGACGTCGCGGTACGTGGACCTGATCGGCTTTGCCAAGCGGTGGTATGGGGCGCAGTTTCAGCGGTTCGACGCGGCGAACCCGGGCCTGCCGGGGGATCTGGAGCGGCTGATGGCGCTGCCGAATGCGGGCCTGGTCACGGGAGGCAATCCGATCGGCGGGCCGCTGATTGCGGCGGCCGCGACCGTGGCGCTGCTGACGCTCTTCACGATGAAGGTGGTGGCGCCGCAGGTGCATCATCCGGTGTCGCTCAATTCCATGTACCCGTGGGCAACGATCAACACGCCATCGCAAGGCGGCACCACGACAACAACCACCAGAACGACATCGACGACCGGCGGCGCTACGGGAGCCGGGGCGGCAACGAACGATGGCACGCAGGCGCAGCCGTACACCTCGCAGGACGGCGGCTACAGCGTGATGTTTCCGGGGACTCCGCAGGAGAGCTCCACGCCGCTCCCGCTGGGCGCGAGCGGATCGACGACCCTGTATCGAGCCGTGTATGTCGATGGCAACGTGACGTATCTTGTGGCCTATTGCGATTATCCGCTGGGTTTTCTCGGTTTTGACGCGCAGACGACTCTCGGCAATATCCGGGACAAGTTCGTGAGCTCGCAGGTGGGCGATTTGACGAGCGACGACACCCTGGATGCCAACGGCGTCCCGGGCCGCGCATTTACGGTGAACGGCCTGGACGGGACCAGCTTCAGCGTGCGCGACTACCTGAAAGGGCTGCGGCTGTACGAGGTGATTGTAACGGCCGCGAACGGCGCGAAGGCGGACGGAGCCGACAGCTTTCTGAACTCGTTCCAGATGCAGTGAGCGCGCGGGCGGGCTACACCGAGCGCAGCACCCGCGCCGGCAGCAGAACGATGGCTTTCACCAGTTCCAGCACGCCATCCACGGCGATGCCGGCGATGCGAAACGGCAGCAGCAGCAGCCACGCCAGGGGATAGAGCAGCAGGGCGAGGAGCGCGAGCGGCCAGCATAAGACGAGCAGGATACACCAGAGAAGAAACTTGATCATGGCCTCACCCCTGCGACAGCAAGGCGGGATTTGCCGCGCTGATTGTGGGTACGCAGCCGCGGGGGGAAAGGTTCAACCGGTTTTACTTTTCCCGACGCGGGCGGGAAGGTTTTTTGCTTCGCAGATGGCTCTGGTGCGTGCTGTTGCGGGCAGAGCCAGCAGGGCCTGGGTGCGCCGGGGGAGTTTTTCGTAGATGAGGTCGTGGGCCAGCCGCAGTTCCTGCTGAAACTCGCGCGGCGGGGTTACACAAATCCGAGACTCTGGGTGGTGAAGTTGCCGATGAAGGGCAGCACGGAGGGCAGGTCAGCGGCGCTGACGCCGAACCACTGCGCGAGAGTGGCGGCGTACTGCGAGCTGGAGGTGGAGGGCAGCCAGCGGCCATTGGAGCCGGAGTCGTCGGGCCCGCCGAGGGCAAGGGTGGGATAGTTGCCGTAGATCTGGCCGCCTTTGACGGCGCCGCCGATGACGATGTGGTGCGAGCCCCAGGCGTGGTCACTGCCGGTGTTGGAGTTGGGCTGGAAGGCGCGATTGAAGTCCGACATGGTGAAGGTGGTGACCTGGCTGGCGAGGTTCAGCTCGAGGGTGGCGTTGTAGAAGGCGGCAAGGGCGGGCGAGATCATGGAGAGCAGGCTGCTTTGCAGGGCAAGCTGATCGGCGTGGGTGTCGAAGTTACCGATGCCGGCGAAAAAGATCTGGCGCTGCACGCCGAGCGCCGAGCGAACCTGGATGATCTGCGCGATCTGCTTGAGCTGCGCGGCGAGGGGGTTGTTGGCGGGGAAGACGGTTTGGAGGGGCGAGATGGACTGCACGGCATCAGAGAGGGTTTTGGCGTAAGCGTAGGCGTTCTGGGTGATGGTGTCGTCGGCCTGGACGAGGGAGACGCCGGAGGCGAGGGAGAGCAATGCCTGGGCGGTGAGCTCGCGGGCGCCGCACTCGGCTCCTTCGGAGCAGTTGGCCTGGCCGAGATTGCCCGGTGCGACGGAGACAGGGGAGGTGGAGTTGCCGTTGCAGAACAAGGTGTCGCCGGCGACGGAGGTGATCATGGGAATGGACGCGCCCTGGTTGTAGTTAGCGGCCAGCAGGTCGGCCATGCGTCCTGCCCAGCCGGTGGGGGTGGCGGCGCTTTGGGCGGCGTTTTGCCACTCCAACTGCTGATCGGGATGCGAGAAGAGATTGATGGGAGCGGTTTGCCCGGCCTGGAACTGGGTGCGAGTGAGGGGCTGGACGAGGGTGCCCACGTTGGCCACGAATGCGGCGTTCTTGTTGTTGAAGAGGGTTTGAATGTCGGGCAGGCTGGGATGGAGGGCAAAGTTGGGCGCGGGCGCGAGCGGCAGCAGGGAGTTCTGCGCGAGGGCGAGATCGCCGCGGATGGACGAGTAGGTGTTGTAGCCGGTGGTGTCGAAGGGGACGAGGGTGTTGTTGGCGTCGTTGCCGCCGAAGAGGAAGACGCAGACCAGCGCCTTGTAGTCGGTGGCGCTTTGCGCCAGGGCGTTCATGGCGCCGAAGGGGCGCAGGCCAAGAATATTGCCCGCCGCCGCGAGGCTGGCGCAGTTGATGAAGCTTCTCCGGTTGATCCGCATGGCGTTCCTCCGCGGGGCCGGGTTGCTCCCCGCCGTTGCGACAGAATCTTCAGTGCATGATCTTGTACTGCGACGAAGTGATGACCAGATAGGCGGCGATGCGCACCTGCTGCGCGGTGGGGAGGCCGCCGATGGTGTTGAGGATATCGCTGCGCATCTCGGAGGGCATTTGCCCGTGCATGAACATCTGGGCGAGCGTGTCGAGCATCTGGCCCGGGCTTGCAGCCGCGATGCCGCCGAGAGGACTGGTGGCGCTGAGGTCGATGGCGAATCCCGAGATCTTGTTGTTGACCAGGCTGTCAGCCAGCGAGAGCCGGAGGATTGCCGAGGCGGTGTTTTCCAGCCCGAACTCGGGGGCATTCAACGTGGTTTGCGGGATGACATAGCTGGGCGGGAAGAAGTTGAAGACGCTGCTGGAGTGATACGGCTCCTGGTTGAGCGCACTCGAATAGGCAGAAAGGGTGTCGTAGGAGCTGTTCTGCGCGGTATTGGAGAAGCCGACGGCGCGGAGGAAGTTGGTAATCCAGAGGATGGGCTCGCGGAGGTGGCCGCCGTCGTAGGTGGCGTCGGTGTCGCCGGCCCGCGCTTCAGGGTCTTCGAGGATGGCGCGGATGACGGCCTGCATATCGCCGCGGACGCCCTTGCCGTTGTCCGCAAAGACAGCGGAAACGCGCGCGACGTAGGCGGAGCTGGGCGTGCTGGTGACGAGGTGCTGGATGAGCTGTTTGGAGACAAACGGTCCGACGTTGGGGTGGTTAAAGATGTTGTTGAGGGCGCCGGCGAGGTCGTCTTCGGCGGTTTGTCCGGAGGGGAGCACGGTTCCATTCAGCAGCGTCTTTGAGGAGGTGTCGTGCTCGGTTTCGACCGCGGCCATGGGGGCCAGATAGTTGGGCGTGGGGTTGGGAAAGCGCGAG
>JAKCDN010000109.1 GCA_021841795.1 Acidobacteriota bacterium
ATCTCAGCAGCGGCCTTGAGTCCAGCCGCGATGCGGGGGCAGACACCCGCGCCGCCGCTGGAAGCAGGGTCGATCGACAAATCGCACCCAAAGAGAAAACCGACCCGGAGAGGAACCGAACATGTTGAAGCGCATCATTTCCGCATTGGCATTCATCGCAATTGTTTATGCAGCCACGCCGGCCTGTGCCGAATCCGCGCCTGATCCGGCGTGGGTGGGAACCTGGGCCGCATCGCCCATGCAGGCTGAAGGGCTCAGCTTCCACCTTTTTTCCAACGTGACAATGCGCGAGATCGTTCATGTTTCGATGGGCGGCGAGAAGATTCGCCTGCGTTTCACCAACGAATTTGGCACCGACCCGCTCACCATTGAAGACGCGCACGTGGCGTTGAGCGCGGGCGGCGGCGCCACCGAGCCAGGCACCGACCACGCGGTTACGTTCGGCGGAGCTTCCTGGTTCAACATTCCGCCCGGGGGCGCAATCTTTTCCGATCCGATAGCCATTGGTGTTGCGCCGCTCTCGAACCTGGCGGTCAGCTTTTACCTGCCGGCGCAGATCATGCGCGCGGAGACGTATCATGCCTTCGCCGACCAGGACAATTACGTGGCGGACGGGCACTCGCCTTCCGCGCCGGAGCTGGCGCAGTCCGACAAGCTTTCTTCGTGGTATTTTTTCGACGGTGTTGACGTTGCGGGCGGGGCTGACGCGCGGGCTATCGTCATGCTGGGCGATTCGATCACCGACGGGGCGCACTCCACGCGCAACGCCAATCGCCGCTGGCCCGATGTGCTTGCGGAGCGCCTGAGCCAGGATTCCCGGCTGGCCCATGTTGGAGTGCTGAACGAAGGTATAGGCGGCAACCGTGTGCTGAACGAAGGCGCCGGACCCAGCGCGATATCGCGCACCGACCGCGATGTGCTGGCGCAGAGCGGCGTTCGCTATGTGATGGTGCTTGAAAGCATCAACGACATTGGCCGGCTGGCGCATGTGCAGGTGCCGTGGGACGACATCACTGCCGCGCAACTGGAGTTCGGACTGAAGCAGATCGCGGACCAGGCGCACGAGCATGGCCTGAAGATATTCGGCGCCACGCTGACTCCCTATGGCGGAGCCGGCTACTACTCCGATAAGGGTGAGCAGGTGCGCGAGGCGGTGAATGACTGGATTCGCACCAGCGGCACCTTCGACGGCGTCGCCGACTTCGACAAGGCTACGCGCGATGCCGCGAATCCAACGCACTTTAATCCGGCCTACGATTCGGGAGATCACCTGCACCCCAGCGATGCCGGATACAAGGCGATGGGCGAAGCGATCGATCTTGCATTGTTCGCGAAGTAGTTTTTTGCGGCTCTTGCGGCTGCGCCGTGGCTTTGCCATCCCGGCAAAAGGACGGCGCAGCAGGAGCGCGAATTTCGGTTCCCAGCCAGGGCGCCGGTTTAACCGGCAGGCGCCACGGCGGCGAGAACCGCCAGCAGATCGGCAAACTCAGGCCGTTCCCTGAGGGGCTGGATGCGTGGGTCGCCGAGCATCTGAAAGAACCACGGACAACGGATTCTCTCGGCGGCGCGCAGTTCGGCAAGAGCGGCGCCGGCGTCGCCCAGAGCGACGAACGTGGCCGCGTTCAACGTATTCAGAACGTAGCGCTCGCGGCTCAACCATCGGATACGCTCCAGGAGCCGGCGGGAAGGCTCGGCGCAACCGGAGCAGGCGAGCGCGTATGCCTGCGCGGCGAGCGCGAGGTCGTAGTGCGGAGAGCGCCGGACCAGCATGGCTGCCGCCTCATTTGCATTCCCGGTTTCTCCGTTGTGACCCAGGATCATGGCGCCGAAGAGGAGCGCGTTGTCATACGCGGAGAACATCTCGATGGCCTTGCGGGCCTGGGCCACGCTTTCATCGCGCCGGCCGGCCAGATGCAGAGACCATCCCAGGGCGGTTTGCAGCCAGGGCGACCAGGGATCAACCCGCAGCGCCGCGTGGAGCAGCTCGATGGCCTCGCCGAACCGGTGCTGACTGAGCAGGAGCCAGCAACTGACGCGCGTGTTGGCGGGATCGTAAGGCAACGCGGCGGCACGGGCCATGGAGCGGAGGGCCGAGTGCGCATCGCGGTCATAATGAAACTCAACCCAGGCCAGTGACGGGAGCAGTTGAACGGCCTGTTGGTTGAGCTCAGGGATGGCATCGGCCGCCCGCCGCACGGAGACGGCGGCAATCCGGGGAGAGATGTAGCCGTAGATACACTGGAGCACGGACAGTTGCGCAAGGTCGACGCGGGCCGCGATCAAGGAAGGGTCCAGATCCATCGCGTGCAGCAGGCGGCCCATGGCGTTCTGCATGCGGTGCCGCTCCATGTTTTGCCATTCATGGTGGGCGCGCAGATAGAGGTCGTGCGCTTCATCTTGCGCGGACGATCTTTCACAGACCTGCTGGGGCGCAGCCGCCGCGCGCGGAAGAACTGTTCCGCGGCCCAACCGCGATACGACACGGTTTACCAGCTCCTCGGCCATTTCAGCCATCTGCAGGCGTTCCATCAGCAGATCCTCGACCCAAAGCGAGGCTCCATCCACCACCCGGAAGACCTCGACCCGCAGACGCAGCCGCCGCGGCGTGGCAGCCAACTGCCCGGTCAGCACCAGTTCCGCGCCCAGCATCCTGCCCACTTGCAGCGCCGCCAATCCGCTGCGCGCCAGCGTGAGGGTCGAGTCCAGGGCCGCAATCGAGACCAGGGCGGAATGCTGTTCGCGGAGCCGATTCATGAGCTCTTCGGCGATGGCCAGCCCCCAATGGTCGGGAAGGTCGAAACCGGTGGTAAAGGGGAGGATCGCCAGCAGCGGCTGCGGCCGATCTGACGGCTGCGACGGGCAATCGACGGCGCCGGACAGGCGATAGCCGCGCCGGCCGACGCTCTGAATGCAATCCGCGGGCCGCAGGAGCGCCTGAAGCGATGCCAGGCAGGCGGGGAGGCGATGACTGGCGAAGTGAGGATCGCCCCAGACGGCCTGGCTCAGCTCCCGCGCGGGAATCACTTCTTCCGGCCGCGCAAGGAGCGCACGCAGCAGATCCAGCTCTTCCCCGGAGATGGCGAGCGCAGTCTCGCCGCGCAACAGCGTTCCGTCGGCCTGCAGCCGCAAATCCGCGAATCGGTAACTCTGCCGCGCCGCATCTGCCAACGCGGGTGTCGATGAGTCCATAGGAACCAACGCCGTTCTGCGGATCCCGTTTGCCGACCCGTTCATGGCAACAGTCCACGAACCAAGGGATCAGCTTGCTTTACGGTCTGCGAGGAGCCGCATCGAACATTTCCAGGGCAAGACAAAACCAAGACAGCACCAGGCGCGAAGCCAGGTTGAGAATGCGCGCTGCGGATGCAGGAGCGCCGCGCCGGCGCGGCCAGTTGCGAAGACGCTCTGGCCGGGCGTGCCGGTAAGATGCTCCAGCCGTATTTTTCCTGCAGCAGCAGCCCAATGTCGAGGCATGCAAGGTTCCGATCTCCAAGGGAGATGGGAGCCTGTGCGTCCCGGCTTCGGGCGACACCTGAAGGAGAGATACATTTGCCTCATGGCCGGTTACTGAGGAACCGCTCATGGAGGGCCCGGTGACACGTATTTGTATGTAGATTATCGCCCGGCCGAGCGGGGCAGGAGGAAAACAGGGCAGGAAGAATCAAAGGTGAAAGTAATTCGCGGCGGGTTACCGAAAGTGCTCTATTTCGCTACAGATTGAAGAATGCGAGACTGGCACTGGGGACGGCGTCCGGCGTGGACGCCGCCTTAGCTTAAGAAGACAGAAGCCGACGAAGAGCCGGTGAATTCAGGCTTTGCCGATGACGCGAGCCAGTGTGGCGCCGATTTCGGCCGGGGAGACCACGACATGAATCCCGGCGGCTTCCATGGCCTTCATCTTGTCGGCAGCGGTGCCCTGGCCGCC
Source organism: Acidobacteriota bacterium (assembly GCA_021841795.1). Classification (GTDB taxonomy): domain Bacteria; phylum Acidobacteriota; class Terriglobia; order Terriglobales; family Acidobacteriaceae; genus Telmatobacter. Next base: position 3,926 of record JAKCDN010000109.1, read on the forward strand.
GCTGATGATGGCGCCGGCGTGGCCCATGCGGCGGCCTGGAGGCGCCGTTTGCCCAGCGATGAAGCCCACAACGGGCTTTTTCACGTTTTCCTTCACAAACTGAGCCGCGGCCTCCTCGGCCGAGCCGCCGATCTCGCCGATCATGATGATGGCGTCGGTGCCGGGATCATCGTTGAGCAGGCGCAGGGCGTCGATGTGGGTGGTGCCGATGATGGGATCGCCGCCAATGCCGATTGCGGTCGATTGGCCGATGCCGCGCTGAGTGAGCTGATGGACGGCCTCGTAGGTGAGCGTTCCCGAGCGTGACACGATGCCGACGGAGCCTTCCTTGTGGATCCGTCCCGGCATAATGCCGATCTTGGCTTTGCCGGGCGAGATCACGCCGGGGCAATTGGGCCCCACGAGCCTGGCGCTGGAGGTTTTGAGTTTGGCCCAGACCTTGACCATGTCGAGTGTGGGAATGCCCTCGGTAATGCAGACGATCAGGGGGATCCCCGCATCCTCGGCTTCGAGAATCGCGTCGGCGGCGAACGGCGGCGGCACAAAGATCATGGTCGCGTTGGCGCCGGTCTTCTCGACGGCTTCGGCCACGGTATTGAAGACGGGCCAGCCCTCATGCGTGGATCCGCCCTTGCCCGGCGTGACTCCACCGACGACCTTGGTGCCGTACTCCGCGCAACCCATGGCGTGGAAGGTGCCTTCCTTGCCCGTAATTCCCTGCACGATCAGACGCGTATTGTTATCAACCAGAACCGCCATCTTTATGCCCTCGCCGCCGCAGCCACCACAAGCTCGGCGGCTTCCTTCATGGTTGCACCTACTTGAAAATTCAAACCGGATTCCTGCAGAATTCTGCGACCTTCTTCAACGTTGGTTCCCTCGAGCCGCAACACGATGGGAACTTGGACGTTGAGTTTTCTGGCCGCGGCAACGACGCCGGTGGCCAGGCGGTCAACGCGCAGGATGCCGCCAAAGATATTGATGAAGATTGCCTTCACATTTTTATCGGAGAGCAGGATCTCGAAGGCATGTTCGATCTGCTCCTGCGTGGCGCCGCCGCCGACATCGAGGAAGTTAGCGGGGCTGCCGCCGGCGTACTGAATGATGTCCATGGTTGCCATGGCCAGGCCGGCGCCGTTGACCATGCAGGCGATGGAGCCGTCGAGCTTGATGTAGTTGAGCGCGTACTTGCTCGCTTCCACTTCCAGCGGGTCTTCCTCGGCGACGTCGCGGAGCGCCTTGATGTCGGCATGGCGGAAGAGCGCGTTGTCGTCGAAGTTGATCTTGGCGTCGAGAGCGAAGAGCTTGCCGTCGGCCGTGGTGATGAAGGGATTGATCTCGACCAGCGAGGCGTCGGTCTCGACAAAGGCCCTGTACAGGCTCTGGAAGAAGGCCACCGCCTGGTTGATCTGCGCGGACTGCAGCCCCAGGGCGAAGGCCAGCTTGCGCGCCTGCCAGGCGCCGAAGCCCACGGCGGGGTCGATGGTCTCTTTATAGATAGCGTCGGGATCCTTTGCCGCCACCTCTTCGATCTCCATGCCGCCGGCCTGCGACGCCATGAAGACGAGTTTGCCGGCGGCGCGGTCCAGCACAATGCCGAGGTAGAGCTCGCGGGCGATGGCCGCGGTCTCTTCAATGAGCAGCCGCTGCACCTTTTGTCCGTGCGGCCCGGTCTGGTGGGTTACCAGTGTCATGCCCAGGATGTTCTTGGTGTGTTCCTCGGCCTGTTCGCGGGTCCTGGCTACCTTGACGCCGCCGCCCTTGCCGCGGCCTCCGGCATGAATCTGCGCCTTGACCACAACCCCCGAGGCGCCTTCGGCAAACAGTTTGCGGGTTACGTCGTTGGCTTCTTCAAAGGTGTTCGCCATCTCGCCCTTGGGCACGGGCACACCATACTTCGCCAGGATTGCTTTAGCTTGATATTCGTGGATTTTCAAGGAATTGGAACCTCAGGCACTTCCCAGATTACCACGCAGCGTGGCGGGACAATCTCAGCGTGATACGGGCGCTCCGCTCTGCCATACTTGTTGCATGCCGCTGGTCAAAGAACTGCTGCGTTCTCTCGCCGAAGACGGTACCGCGCTGACGCGCGAGCAATCCGCCGAGGTGCTGGAAGCGATCCTCGCCGGTGGAGTGCCGGAGGTGGAGACAGCGGCGATGCTGGCCGTATTTGCCACGCGCGGCGAACAGGCGCCCGAGCTCGCGGGCTTTGTCGATGTCATGCGCAGGCACTCCGCGCCGATGCCGTTTACCGATGCGGAGCGCGGGGAGCTGGTGGATTGCGTTGGCACCGGCGGCGGCGGACCTCAGACCTTCAACATCTCCTGCGGCGCCGCGCTGGTGGCTGCGGCCGCGGGGGCGAAAGTAGCCAAGCACGGCAATCGCGCCGTGACCTCGCGCTGCGGCGCGGCCGATGTGCTTGAAGCTCTGGGAGTGCCGATTGAGCTGGGACCGGAGCTCGCGGTGGAGTGTCTCCGCGAGACCGGTTTTGTCTTTCTGTATGCGCCGCTCTATCACCCGGCGATGAAGGCGCTGAATCCTCTGCGGCGCGCCCTCGGTTTTCGCACGATCTTCAACCTTGTGGGCCCGTTGACCAACCCGGCCCATGCGCGGACGCAGGTTATCGGCGTGCTTGCACCCAGCCGGGTTCTTCTTGTTGGCCGCACGCTGGCCACGCTGGGCGCCCGGCGCGCTTTCGTGGTGCATGGGACAGACGGAATCGACGAGCTGACGACCACGGGCGAATCGGTGGTGGCGCGGATCGAGGAGTCGGGCAACGGCCAGCCGGAGCTGAAAGCCGCGCGCATTACGCCGGAGATGGCGGGACTGTCCCGCTCGACGCTCGACGAGTTCACCGGCGGCGACATCGAGACCAACAAGGCGCTTCTCTACGATGTGCTGACCGGCTTGCCGGGCGCGCGGCGCGATATCGTGCTGCTGAACGCAGCCGCCGTGCTGGTGGCGGCGGGACTGGCGGGCGACCTGAGGCAGGGTGTGGCGATGGGCGCCGAGGCCATCGACTCCGGGCAGGCCGCGGCCACGCTGGCAAAGCTCAGGCACTTTGGAACGCGGCACAGCGCGGGATAGGCTCAGGATCGGTTGAAGCGGCAGCCCCGGCATTTGCCGGCCGGCGCGCCGGGGGGAGATTGCCGACGGGGCCGGATGCAGGCGTGAGAATTCCGGCGCAGGTTGCTCTATACTTCCCGTTCATAGCAGCAGGAGACGAACGTATGTTTGCGAAACGCACCCTCGCCGCAATGGCACTGATGGCCGCGCCGGGCATGGCCGCGGCGCAGCAGTTGACGCAGCCTGATCTTAGAATCGACTCCGCGAACCGAACCTTGTCGGTATCGGCAACGGAGACCGTAACCGTGGATCCCGATCTGGCTATCCTGCACGTCGGCTTCGATACGCAGCCGGAGGACGCCAAATCCGCATATGCGGACGGTGCGCGCATCTCCAGCGCCATTATCGCCGCCGTCAAGCAGGCAGGGATTCCGGAGTCTTCCATCCAGAGCCAATCGCAGTATCTTAATCGCGACTCCACCAAGCCGCACAAGTTCACGCTGAGCCAGCAGTGGACGGTGAGGGCGGCGCCGGAGCGGGCTGCCGAGATTCTCGACATTGCCATCGGCGCCGGAGCTACCAGCAGCGGAGAGATCGAGTGGACGGTCAAAGACGAGAAGGGTCTTGCAGATGAGGCGCTGGCGCAGGCGGCGGCGCGGGCCCGGCGCGAGGCCGAGGTGCTGGCCAAGGGCATGGAGGTGCGGCTGGGCGCACTGATTTACGTTTCGAATCAACTTGCCGCCATTGCGCCGGGGCCGATTCTGTTCCGGTCCTATGCCGCTTCCGCCGGCATGACGGCCCCGCAAACCCTTGCGGTAGAGCCGCACAAAGTCACGCGCGAAGCTACCGTCCATGCGGTATTCGCCATAGAATAGTTCTCAGTCAAGGGCGGCGCGCAGCCCCGTCGGCTGGTTCGCGCATCAAAGAACCCGAAGGTTCCGGAGCTTTGCCAACGATGCTCACGCAGTCCAATCCCACCGCATTTCAGGTCCACGCCCGTGACAACGTGGCGACGCTGCTGGCCGAGGCCGCGCCGGATGAGCCCCTGACCGTGGTCGGCTCGGGGCAGCCGACGCAGTTTGCCGCACGCGAAACCATCGCAATGGGCCACAAGGTTGCCGTGGTTCCCATCGCCGCAGACGCGCCGGTGGTGAAGTTCAATGTGGTGATCGGTATCGCCACGCGGGCAATCGGGCAGGGCGAGTGGGTGCACCTCCATAACTGCCGCAGCCAGCTTGATGAGCGCTCCGGGCACTTTGACGTTCACACGGGCGAGCCGGGAGACAATCCTTATGCCTGATTCCATTTCCGAGCCCATCGCGCGGCGCACGTGGACGGGCTACCTGCGTCCCGACGGACGCAAAGGCATTCGCAATCACCTACTCGTCGTCTATACGGTGGAATGCGCAAGTTTCGTGGCGCAGGAGATTGCGAAAGACGAGCCGGACACGCACGTGCTCGGGTTTCCCGGCTGCTACGACAACGACTACGCGATCCGGCTGATGCTGGCGCTGGCAACGCATCCCAACGTCGGCGGCGTTCTCGCCGTGGGTCTGGGTTGCGAATACACGCAGCCACACCGAATTGCCGAGGCGGTGCGCGCGTCGGGCCGGCCCGCGGAGTCGTTCTTCATTCAGGAGCACGGCGGCACACGCTCGAGCGTTACCTTCGGCAAAGAGCAGCTTGCCACGCTCCGCACCCGCGCCGGCGAGGGCGCTATCAAAGTTCCGATGAGCTTTGCCGACCTGACGATCGGGGCGGAGTGCGGAGGATCGGACGGAACATCGGGTCTGGCGGGGAATCCGGTCGTGGGCCGGGCATTCGATCGCCTGGTCGATCTGGGCGGATCGGCGATTTTTGAAGAGGTTGTGGAGATGATCGGCCTGCGCGAGCTGATGGTTTCTCGCGCGGCATCGGCCGAGGCTGCGCGCGAACTGGGCGCCTGCTACGACAAGATGCTTGACTACTGCAGGACGGTGCGCCAGTATTCGGTCGCCCCC
>JAKCDN010000110.1 GCA_021841795.1 Acidobacteriota bacterium
CGCGCCGCCGTTGATGCCAATGTCGAGGGCTCCGCGGACGCGGTGCTCCGCAATTGGGATCAGATCAAGGCCGCGGAAAAATCCGCGCCGGCCGGCGGGGAAGGGAAGCCGCACGCCTCCCGGCTTGATGCGGTGCAGCGTGCCATGCCGGCCCTGGCTGAGGCGGCAAAGCTTGGCGGCAAAGCCCAGAAGGCCGGTTTTGACTGGCCGACCTGGCGCGAACTGCTCCCCAAGATCGTCGAAGAGACCGCCGAGTTAGAGGCCGAGGCCGCATCCGGCGATCCCGCGCGGAAAGCCGCCGTTGAGGCCGAGCTCGGCGACCTCCTGTTCACCGTCGTGAATCTGGGCCGGCATCTCGGCGTGGATGCTGAGATGGCCTTGCGCGACTGCAATCTTCGTTTTCGCCGGCGCTTCCGCGAGATGGAGCTGGCGGCGCCGCGTCCGCTTGAAGACCTCGCCCCGGCCGAGCTTGAAGCGCTTTGGGCGCTCGCCAAAAAAAAGCTCGCCGCCGAAGTCGCAATCTCCCATGTCGAACCGCAGGCGCGGCCATGATCCGCATTCGCTCCTGTGCGGATATGGACGAGATGCAGGCCTGTGTTCAGCTTCAGATTGAAACCTGGGGCTACGACGAGACCGACGTCATCCCCCGCAAGACCTTCATGCTGGCTCAGAAGATCGGCGGGCAGGTCATCGGCGCATTCGATAGTGAGGTCGGCAGCGCTGCGTCCGCTCCGGATGGAATGCTGGTTGGCTTCGCCATGTCTTTGCCGGGCATCAAGTCCACCCGCGAAGGGCTTCTGCCCTATATTCACTCCCACATGCTGGCCGTCCGCTCCTCGCATCGTAACCGCGGCCTTGGCGCGCAACTCAAATGGCATCAGCGTAGTGAGGCGCTCGCTCGCGGCATTCGCCACATGGAGTGGACCTTCGATCCCCTCGAAATCAAAAACGCATATTTCAACATTCACAGCCTCGGCGCTGTCGCGCGCCACTACCACGTGAATTTTTATGGTGTATCCTCAAGTCGTCTGCAGGGCGGGTTGCCCACCGATCGGCTATTGGCAGAGTGGGAGCTGGATTCCCCCCGGGTGCATGCAAAGCTCGGCCGGCGCTCGAATTCTGCGCCCGCCATACATCAGCGCATCGTGGTTCCTGTTGCGGTTGCGCAATGGAAGGCCGGCGACTCCACCCGCGATCGGGCTCTTGCCGTCCAGATCGAGATGCAGCAGAGGTTTCAATACGCGTTTTCCCACGGGCTTATCGTGGCAGATTTCTCTCTTGACGCATCTGGGAATGGCGTCTATGAGCTATCCACTGATTCGCAACTCTGACACGCGACGAGGCACACATGAGAATCGATGAAATTATCCTGCGCGAACTGCACATGCCGCTGCTGCGCCCCTTTCAAACCAGCTTCGGCGTCACGCAGAATCGCAGAATCTTGCTGGCCGAGATTCGCTCCGAGGGGTTGATTGGGTGGGGCGAGTGCACGGCCGGCGAGCATCCGTTCTTTTCCGCCGAGTCCACTGATTCTGCATGGCAGATCCTCTGCAACGAACTGGCGCCCATGCTCGCCGCTGAGTCGCCCGAGCATGGCGGGGAGTGCCCGCGCATCTTCAAGGCCGTGCGCGGCAATCCCATGGCAAAAGCCGCCCTTGAAAATGCCATCTGGGATCTCGAAGCGCAGCGCGAGGGCATTCCCCTGGCGCAACTCATCGGCGGCGTGCGCGACAGCGTCCCCTGCGGCGTCTCCCTTGGCATCCAGTCCTCGATTCCCGAGCTCATGGCCATCATCGAACGCGAGCTTGAGGCCGGCTACCGGCGCATCAAGCTCAAGTGCAAACTCGGCTGGGACGTCGATGTCTTCGAGCGCGTGCGCAACCGCTGGCCGCAGATTCTCCTCAGCTGCGACGCCAACTCCGCCTACCGCCTCCACGATCAGGAACACCTCGAGTCGTTTGATGAGTTTGACCTCCTCATGATCGAGCAGCCCCTCTGGCACGACGATTTTTACTTCCACTCCATGTTGCAAAAGCGGCTGCGCACCCCCATCTGTCTCGACGAATCCATCCGCAACCGCCGTGACGCCCTCGCCGCCGTAGAGATGGAGTCCTGCCGGATCATCAACATCAAGCTGGGGCGCGTCGGTGGCTTCTCTGAGGCTATCGCCGTGCACAATGCCGCCCTCGAGCGCGGCATACCGGTCTGGTGCGGCGGCATGCTCGAGTCCGGCATCGGCCGCGCTCACAATATCGCCCTCTCCACCCTTGAAGGCTTTACCCTCCCCGGCGATGTCTCGGCCTCGGCCCGCTACTGGGCTGAGGATATCGTCGAGCCTGAGGTGACGGTCATGCGCGATGGGCACATCGCAATTCCTGATTCGCCCGGCCGCGGCTACGAGGCGCGCACTGAACTGATCGACCGGCTCACCGTTCGCAAAGAGACCGTTCGCGCTGTGGCCCTGGTCGTCTAGTGCGGTGTCTCTGCAGTGCGCAGCCTGAGCGCACTGTAGTTCTTGCCATCAACGCTCTGTCTTCTGGGGCGTAGTTTGGCCGGCCGCGTCCCTGCAGCCGGTCTGCGCTCCGCGACGGAACCTCGGTCGCGTCTGCGCCGCATGCGTGGCTCGCTTCTACGCGCCATCCCTCTGCCCCAGGGAACCATTCGCCCTCCATCTCTCGTATCTTCAACTGGCAGTCCACGGCTGCTGACGATTACACTCAAAAGATTGAAGAATGGGGTCAATCGAATGAATCGATTTTGTCGAAATGTACAGTTTGGGCTGATGGGCGCGTTCGTCGCCGCGTCGTGCGTGGCGGCCGCTTCCGCTCAGGCCGCGAAATCAACTGCCGGAGCCTCGCCTGCGCAGGTGGCCCTGTTGCCGGGCCTCGATAAGCAATTGATCGACACCAGCGCCGACCCTTGCGAGAACTTCTACCAGTACGCCTGCGGAAACTTCAGCAAGCTCTATCCGATTCCGTCCGACAAGCCTTCTTACAGCTCGTTTTCCATCGTGCATGACTACACCCAGGACATTCTGCACAACCTGCTCGATCAGCTCCTCAAGCAACGCGCCTCGCTCAACGCCAACGAGCGTAAGATCAGCGATTACTACGCAAGCTGCATGGATGAAAGCGCCATTGATGCTCAGGGACTCAAGCCGTTGCAGCCCGAACTGGAACGGATCGCGGCTCTCAGCAGCAAAAAGCAGCTGACGGATCTGCTGGCGCATGACCAGATGATCAACGTCGGCGCCTTTTTCAGCTACGGCGAACAGCAGGACTTCAAGGATGCAACCAGGCAGATTGCCGTTGTGGACCAGGGCGGACTTGGCCTGCCGGAGCGCGACTACTACTTCCGCACCGGCGCTGATGCTGAAAAAACCCGCAAGCAGTACGTCGAGCACATCGCGAACATGTTTCACCTGATGGGCGAGCCCGCCGATCAGGCGGCCGCCGATGCCCAAAAAGTGATGGCGCTCGAGACCGAGCTCGCCAAGGTCTCGATGGACATCACCGCGCGCCGCGATCCCCACAACATCTACCACCCGATGGAGGTGGCGAAGCTGACCGGCCTGACGCCTGAAATCGACTGGCCCCAGCTCTTTACCGATACCGATGTGCAGGGAATCACCGGCCTGAACGTGACCGATCCCGACTTCTTCAAGGGATTGCAGACCATCCTGAATCAAACCGATCTCGCCACCATCAAGACCTATCTGCGCTGGCAGTTGATCGACTCGGTCCCCGAGTACGCGCTGCCCCAGGCCCTCAGCCAGGAAGACTTCAACTTCAACAGCCGCGATCTCAACGGGCAACCCGAGCAGCAGGCGCGCTGGAAGCGCTGCGTCTCCGCCACTGACAGCTCCCTCGGCGAGGCCCTCGGTCAGGTCTATGTTGAGCGGAACTTTCCTGCCTCCAGCAAGGCCTTTACGCTTGAGATGGTTCATGCCATCGAAGCCGCAATGGCCACTGAGATTCAGGATCAGTCATGGATGAGCGATCCCACCAAGAAGATCGCCGAAACCAAGCTGCACATGGTCGCCGATAAGATCGGCTATCCCGACCGCTGGCGCGACTATTCCACCCTCAGGATCGTGCGCGGCGACATGCTTGGCAATGCCTTGCGCGCTGCGGACTTCGAGAACAAACGCCAGCTCGCGAAGATCGGCAAGCCCGTCGATCGCCAGGAATGGGACATGAGCCCGCCCACGGTCAACGCCTACTACGACCCGTCGATGAACGACATCAACTTCCCGGCCGGCATCCTGCAATCCCCCTTCTACGATCCCAGCGCCGCCGATGCCGTCAAATACGGACACATCGGGGCCATCGTGGGCCACGAGCTCACCCACGGCTTTGACGATCAGGGCAGTCAGTTTGACGGCTACGGCAATCTGTCCGGCTGGTGGACTCCCGATGATCGCAAAAAGTTCGATGCCATGACCGATTGCGAAGTGCGCGAGTACGACAACTTCACCGCGGTTGCCGACGTCAAGGTCAACGGCAAGCTCACCCTCGGCGAGAATACCGCCGACAACGGCGGAATCCGTCTCGCCTACGATGCGTTCCTCGCCGACGCCAGGCGCAAAGGCATCGACCTCGATGCCCGGCAGGACGGCTACACTCCCGCCCAGCAGTTCTTCATTGCCTTCGGGCAGAACTGGTGCGACAACATGCGTCCGGAGCGGATCAGGCTGCTGGTGCAGACCGATCCGCACTCGCCCGCTGAGTTCCGCGCCAATGGCGTGGTGCAGAACATGCCCGCCTTCGGCAAGGCCTTCGGTTGCAAAGTCGGTCAGCCGATGATGCCGGTAAACGCCTGCCACGTCTGGTAGCGGCACGCCGTCCTGCATGGCCGCGTTCCCTCTGAACGCGGCCATGCCTTCAATCGCAACTCTCACTGCCGTCGGCCGCGCTTCCGCTAGCTCGGTTCCGCGAGCAGCTTCTCGACCTCGTCGCGAAACGGCATGGACGCCTGCGCTCCCTTGCGCGTTACGCTCAGAGCCGATGCGGCGTTTGCAAACCGCGCCGCTTCCCATGGATCCTTGCCTTCTTGCAGCGCCACGGCAAACGCCCCGTTGAAGCAGTCGCCTGCGCCCACCGTGTCGATGGCTTCAACCTTGAACGGCCTCACCCAGCCGGCCTTGCCCCCGGCTACTGACACATACGCTCCTTCGCCGCCCCGCTTCAGCACCACCCCGCGCAATCCTCTTGCGTGCAGGCGCTCGGCCGTCGCCTCCGCGCTCATTTCGTTGCCCACGTAGAATCCCGCCTCGGTCTCATTCGGCGTGAACCATGCAGCTTGACCGAAGACCGCATCGGGCAGCGTGGCTGCCGGCGCCGGGTCCAGCAGCACCGGAACCTTTGCCCTGGCGCAGAACTCCAGCGTGTAGCTGAGCGTGTCCATCGGAATCTCGAGTTGACACAGCACGATCCCCGCCGAGCCGATCAGCTCCGCATGCCGGTCCACGGCCGCCCGGTCCATCTTGCTGTTCGCGCCCGGGACTACCACAATCGCATTCTGCCCGTTGTCGGCCACGAACATCGGCGCCAGGCCCGAGGAGCCAGGCGTCTGCATCATCGCCGCAGTATCCACGCCGGCCTGCCGAAGGTTCGCAAGCAGCTCGGAAGCGAAGGCGTCATCGCCAACTTTGGCCACCATCGCCACGCGATAGCCAAGCCGCGCCGCGGCCACGGCCTGATTGGCTCCCTTGCCTCCGGGCGTGGTCTCGAATGCGCTGCCAATCAGCGTCTCGCCAACCGCCGGTATGCACGGCGTGCGTGTCACCAGATCCATGGTGATGCTCCCGACAATCACAATCGGCTTGCGTGGATCCTTCATCGTCTCAACCTCGGCAAGCTGGAATGGTGGGCAGGTTCGTGCTTCCCTCGGCCGCTGCTTGCAAGGCAGCGGCGCCGCGGCCATCGCGCCCCGGCCCGCCCGGAAGCGCAAAAAACATCGGAATCAGCCGTGCCGTCGCCGCGCGCTGTTCCGGCAAACTCGCGCCGCACAAATACGTCCCAGCCGGCAGAGATCATCGTCGCACCCGCCCCTATGCTTCTGCCGATGGGCCGCCTATCGCGCTGCCTTCACCGCCTCCGTCAGCGCCGGAACCACTTCAAACAGATCGCCCACAATGCCGTAATCGGCAACCTCGAAGATGGGCGCGTCGGGATCTTTATTGATGGCTACGATGCACTGCGATCCCTTCATGCCCACCAGGTGCTGGATCGCGCCGGAGATGCCCACGGCGAGATAGAGCTTCGGCGCCACGGTCTGCCCCGAACTGCCTACCTGCCGCTCCATCGGCAGCCAGCCGTTGTCGCAGATGGGCCTTGAAGCCCCCAGCTCCGCGCCCAGCGCACCGGCCAGATCCTCCACCAGCGGCAACTTTTCTGCGTCCTTGATGCCCCGCCCCACGCCTACAATGCGCTGCGCCGAGCTCAGGTCCACCGTCTGCGCGGTCTCCCGGAACGGCGTGCCCGGCCGCGTGCGGATCTGTGCCGGCTCAAGCGCCGGCGTGAACTCGCTCACCGGCATTGTGCCGCCCGCTCCCTCATCGGCCCGAAATGCGCCATTCTGGATCGAAAGGAAGCAGGGGCCGCCGCCCGCATGGCGATAGGTTGCATGCATGCGCCCCTGATAGAGCTGGCGTGCGAACGTGGGGCCCTCGCCGATCGCCGTTACGTCGCCGATGAGCGCCTGCCCGAAGCGGGCTGCAAGACCCGGAACAAAGTCCCGCGCCTGGTAGCTGTGCGGAAAAAGCACGTAGCGCGGTTCGAGCCTGCGGATCAGTTGCTCAAAGGCCAGTGTGTAGCCATCCGCCGTGTATGCGGCCAGCAGCTCGTGGCGAATGGCGTGGCCGGCCGCCGGTTGCGCGCCCGTGATCTGCGCAAAGATGTTCCTGCCCGGCTCGCCCACCCCAGCCGCTTCAACCGCCAGTCCCGTCAGCTCCGCCAGCCTCCGGCCGGCTGCCAGCGTCTCCTGAAAGACGCGCGTGCTTCCGTCGCGGCGCGCTTCCTCGACAACCAGAATGCAGCTCATAGCACCCGCGCCTCCGTCTTCAGCTTTTCCACCAGCTCCGCCGCGGCTTCCCTGGGCGAGCCACGGAGAATCTGCGTCGACTTCTGCTTCTGCGGCGCCGCCATCCCCTCCAGCACGATCGCCGGCGTTGCGTCCACGCCCAGCTCCGCCGCGCTCACCGCGCGCAGTTCCTTGGCCTTGGCGCGCTTGATGCCCATCAGCGTGGCATACCGCAGCTTGTTCCCGCCCGACTGCATCGTCAGCACCGCCGGTATCGGCATCTCGATCCACTGATGCCAGCCCTCTTCCAGCTCGCGTTTCACTCTGAGCCCCGTTTCCGTCCTGTCCACGTGCAGAATCAGCGTCGCGTGCGGCAGGCCCAGCAGTTCCGCCAGGATCACCCCCGTCTGTCCCTCGCCGCGATCCTCTGATTGCAGACCGGTCAGCACCAGGTCGGGGCTCTCCGGAGCCACTGCCCTGGCCAGCAGTCGCGCTACGCCCAGCGCATCGCGCGCGCCCAGGTCGTCCGCGACAATGTGAATCGCGCGGTCCGCGCCCTTGGCCAGCGCCTCGCGAATCGTGGTGCCCACCCGCTCCGGTCCGGCGCTTGCCACGATCACTTCGCCCCCGTGCTTCTCCTTGAGCTGCAGCGCCTCTTCGAGAGCGTAGGCGTCGGGCTCGTTCATCGCCCATTGCAGCTCGCGCTCGTCGATCTCCTTCGCCCCCGGCGCCATGCGGATCGCCGCATCGCGGTCGGGAACTTGTTTGATAGCGACAACGATCTTCATTCTTTTCTTTCTCCAGCGCCCGCGCGCAGCTCGGTGTCGATCCGCGGCCGGTTGAGAAGTGGGCGAACTTCAGTTGAATCCGCGCGCTCTCCCGGCAGGGACCGCGCCGCCAGTTGCGCAATGTCCAGCAGCTTCGGTGCGGTGCCGCCCCGCGCCGCCAGTGCGTCGCGAAACATCGTATTGCAGAACGGGCACGCTGCGGCAATCACGTCTGCTCCTGTCCCGGCCAGTTCGGCGGCGCGCACATGGCTCACCCGCTCCCCGGCCTCTTCGCCCAGAAATGCCAGTCCCCCGCCGGCGCCGCAGCAAAAGCTCTGTTCGCGCGCGCGCGGAGCTTCCACCAGCCGGCCCGCCAGTGCCGCCACCTGCCGCGGCTCCTCATAGACGTTGCGGTAGCGGCCCAGGTAGCAGGGATCGTGAAAAACGATCTTCTCCTTCTCCTTGCCTTCTACCGGCGCAAGACGAGGCGCGAAACGCGCCAGAAACTCGCTGTGATGCTCGATCGCGGGCGGCGTTCCGAACTCCTTCCAGTCTTCCTGTATCGTCCGCACGCAATGCGGGCAGATGCTCACGATCTTCTTCACCTTCTGCTCCGCCATGATCTCCAGGTTCGATTCCGCCAGTTGCTGAAACAGCAGATCGTTGCCCAGCCGCCGCACCGGATCGCCGCTGCATTTCTCCTTGCGCAGCACTCCGAAGCTGACCCCCAGGTGGCGCATCACGCGCGCGAGCGAGAGCGCAATCTCGCGTCCCTGCGCATCGTATGCGCCCATGCAGCCCAGCCACAGACAATACTCCTGTGTGCCGTCGAAGATGGGCAGCCCGCTCTTCTCGATGAAGCGGTCGCGCTCGCCGGCGCTCATGCCAAACGCATTCACGCTCTTTTCCATCACCCGGAAAAAACCGTGATCGTCCTCCCACGCGCCCGTGTTCACCGCGCCTCGCCGCAGTCCCACAAGTATGGGCACGTGCTCGATGCCGACCGGAAACTGGTAAT
>JAKCDN010000111.1 GCA_021841795.1 Acidobacteriota bacterium
TGCCGGATGTGATGAGCCACTCCTGCGGCCGCATAAAGCATGCCTGCGAGCGAAACGAGGAGGACGATGAGAAGCCAGCGCATGAGGCAAACTCTCTCAAGGATAGCAGAGCGCGGGTAAAGGGGATGGGGCGGGAGCGGATACGCGGCGAAGACGGGTCTAATCGCTGCCGGCGTCGGGGAGCCGGAGGCAGTCATGGAGCCAGGCCAGATAGGGGTGGCTTCCGGCCTCGACGGCAAGGACCAGAAACTCCGGAGTCTGATAGCTGTGCAACTGGTGGAGGCGGGCTTCAAGAGCGGGCAGGCGGTCAGTGGAGGACTTGAGCAGGAGCAGGCACTCGTCAGAGGATTCGATCTGCCCCTGCCAGCGGTAGATGGAATGGACGGCCGGGAGCAGGGTGGCGCAGGCGGCGAGGCGCTCGTCGACAAGCGCGCGGCCGAGGCTTTCGGCCTCGCCGGCAGTTGCGACGGTGGTGAGGACGATGCGGGCGGATGAGGCGGAATCGTGCACGGCAACCCTCCCGGAGAAACAGGCGCTGCAACCACTTTAAGCCGGAGGCGGTCCGGGAGGCATTTGGGGCGGGGAAAATCTGCCCCGGCTTGCCGATCGGGGCGCGGTAATGGAGGATGGAGAGGAGAGCAACAGACAAGGAGACAGGAAACGGTCATGGCGACGGCGATCAAATTTGGCACATCGGGCTGGCGGGCGATCGTAGCGGAGGAGTTCACACTGGCCAACATCCGTCTGGCGGTGGGCGGGATCGCCGACTACGTGAAGACGCTTCCGGGGCCGCACCGGGTGCTGGTGGGGCGCGATCCGCGGTTTCTGGGAGAGAGCTTTGTGGCCGAGGCGGCCAAGGTGCTGGCGGCGGCGGGGGTAACGCCGATTGTGATTCCCGAGGCGGCGCCGACGCCTGCGATCGCATACGCGGTGCGCACGCTGAAGACGTCGGGCTCGATCAACTTTACCGCGTCGCATAATCCGCCGGAGTACAACGGCATCAAATACTCGACGCCGGACGGCGCGCCGGCGCTGCCGGAGGCGACGCGGCAGATTGAGGCCGCGGTAGAGAGGATTGCCCGCGGCGGCGGCAATGGCGTTCCCAGCCCCTTCACCGAGAAGCTGGAGACGGTTGACGTGAAGCCGGCGTTTTTGAAGCGGCTGGCCGAACTGGTGGATCTGAAGGCGATTGCCAAGTCGGGGATCAAGGTGGTCTACGATCCGTTCTGGGGAGCGGGGCGCGGCTACGCATCGGATCTGCTGCGCGAGGCCGGAGTGCCGGTGGAGTGTGTGCACGACTACCGCGACGTGCTGTTTGGTGGGCACGCGCCGGAGCCGGACGACCATCTGCTGGGAGACGCCAAGAAGAAGATGAAGGAGATCGGCGCGTCGCTGGCGATAGCGACGGACGGGGACGCGGACCGGTTCGGGATTGTGGACGCCGACGGGCAGTTCATCCAGCCGAATTACGTGATCGCGCTGCTGTTCGATTACCTGGTGGAGACGCGGGGCTGGAAGAACGGAGTGGCCAAGAGCGTGGCCACGACGAACCTGATCAACGCCCTGGCCGAGCATCACCAGGTTCCGCTTTACGAGACGCCGGTGGGATTCAAATACATCGGGGAGCTGATTATCGCGGACAAGATAGCGATAGGCGGCGAGGAGTCGGCGGGGCTGACGATCCGCGGCCACGTGCCGGAGAAAGATGGCGTGCTGGCGGGGCTTCTGGCGGCGGAGATGGTGGCGACGCGCGGCGCCAGCCTGGGGGCGCAACTGAAGGCCCTGTTTGCCAAGGTTGGTTCCTATTATCCGGTGCGGGAGAACTTCCACTTGACCGCGGAGCAGAAAGCCGGATTCACTGAGAAGTTGAAGGCTGATCCGGGCGAGCTGGGCGGGCGCAAAGTGGCGAAGGTGGTGCGGACCGACGGGCTCAAGCTGATTCTGGACGACGGATCGTGGGTATGCTATCGGCTGTCAGGGACGGAGCCGGTGGTGCGGGCCTACACCGAGACACGCAACGAGAACGAGATGCAGGCGCTGCGCTCAGCGGCGGAGAAGTTTGTGCTGGGCTGATGGCGACGAGAGGTTCGATGGCGGAAGAGACCACACCGAGGACACCCGCGGCGCCGACCGCGAAGGGATCAAAGCCGGGAGAGCGCGCGCTGGTGTGGGCGCAGCGGCTGTGGCGTCCGGCGGGAACGGCGATCGCGGTGGTGCTGACGCTGCTGGTCACGTGGCACGTGATCTATGGCAGGCACGGAGTCTCAGTGTGGGAGCAGAAGCGCGCCGAGGACCGGAGCCTGCAACAGCAGATCAAGGATCTGGAGCAGCAGAATGCGGAGATGCGCAATCAGATCCAGCATCTGCAATCGGACCCGGACGCGATCGAGCGGGAGGCGCGGGAGAAGCTGCACTACGCCAAGCCGGGCGAGGTGATCTACACGCTGCCGGCGCAGAAGTAGGTTCTCCGGCAGTGCCAGCCTGCCTGCCCGGAGCGGATCTTCAAAAGTCGATGTGGGCGCGCACGGTTGCGACGTAGACGGGTCCGCGGTCGCGGTTGTAACCGGGATGGGCGATCTGGGTTCCGCCGAGCATGGCGTAGAGCCCGCGGCGGATGTGGGCGTTGTAATACCACTCGATGATGTCTTCGCGGCCGTAGTTGAGGTTGCCGTCGCCGAGCAGGAAGCCGAGGCCGCCGTAGCGGAGATAGTTCTGGTGGTCGCGCTTGATGGCGTTGGAGACGAAGGCCATTCCGGCCTTGTCGTTGGGCCGCTGCCAGCCGCTGCCGTTGTAATCGCCGCCAAAAAGGATGGTCTGCCCGACCTCGGTATAGGCGAAGGACTCGTGCTGATCCTCGTTCCAGCCGAAGCGGGCAAAGAGGCGCAGGCTGCCGGTGACCTCCTGTTCGGTATTGAATCCGAAGCCGTATTTCACGGCGCCGAAGCGCTCGGTAGCGGCGATCAGCGGGGTGGCGGTTTTGCCGTCAAGATAGAGCTGGACGGACTGGCGATAGTCGCCCATGTGGGCGTGATTCACATAGCTCAGGAGGCGGACGGCGCCCTGGCGGCGGGTTTTGAGGAAGGGCGCGAGCAGGCCTTTGCGCAGCTCGAACTCCCAGTTTTGCCCGCTGGCGCGGCTGAAGGCCCAATCGAGCGTGATGCCGTTGGCCACGGTGGGCATGGCGGCGATGGCGTAGCGTGCGGACCAGAGACGGTCGTCGTACTCGAGGATGCCGCCGACGGTGTAGCCGCGGGTATCGGCGGCGTAGTCCCAGGCGCCGTTGTTGTCGATGGTCCAGTTGGTGAACTGCAGGTGACTGTCGGAGCCGACGGAGTTTACGTCGAAGCTGTCGGGAAGCGTCATTTTACCGATGCGGATATCAAAGCGCCGCACGGGCACTTTGGTGGCAAGCGCCAGCGGCCCGCGCTCCTGGTCGGCCATCCGATCGGTCAGGCCGATGGTCTGATGAATCTCTCCGCGGGCCAGGTAGGGCGCGGAGCTGAGGTTGGGGTTGCGCACCACGTCAAGATTGGTATCGCCGGCCAGTCCCAGGGCCTGGGAGATGCCGCGGCCGCCGGCATTTTCAAGGTCGAGGATGAGATCAGTGTTGTAGCGGGAGTTGGGGCGCAACTGATAGCCGAGGTAGAGCGTTGCCACCTCAGAGGCTTTGGTTTCGAGATCGTCGATGAGGCTGTTTGCGCCCTGGTAGGGCGAGTGGAAGTGACCGTGGGCCTGAAAGATGCTGTTGGCCTGCCCGGAGATCCAGTAGCGCGCAGTGTCGGAGTGCGGCCACATGGTGAGCGCGGGCACGGCCTCGGGGGTCTGCGCGGCAGAGCCGGCGGGGCCGTCGTCATCGCCGGGCTGCGGGGCAAAGGCAAAGGGAGCGGAGAAGAGGACGGGGACGGATTGGGCGGGCTGCGGCGGGCGGGCCAGGGCTGGGCGGGGCAGCGGCGCGGACGGCAACTGGGACTGGTTCTGGGCGGCGAGGCGCGGCGCGGCGGCAAGGCAGACGGCGAGGAGGCCAGCGGCGAGGAGCGCAGCGGGATGGGCGGGGCGGAGCATAGAATGGGAGCGAGGGAAAGATACCCCCGCCTGGTTAATACTATACCCCAGGTGGGTATACTTCCACCAGGGGGCGGCATCATGTCGCAGGGCGAGCGGGAGAAGGTAAAGCTGTTGCAGCGCGTGAAGAAGATACGCGGCCAACTGGACGCGGTGGAGCGCTCGCTTGCGGGCGATGTGGACTGCGGCGATCAACTGATGCTGCTGGCGGCGGTGCGCGGTGGGGTGAACAGCCTGATGGCCGAGGTTCTGGAGACGCACATCCGCTTTCACCTGGTGGATGGGGCCAAGGAGCAGATTGCTCCCGAACTGGCCGAAGACCTGATCGACCTGGTACGGGCGTACCTGAAGTAGGGCGCTGCGCTGCATAAGGGCGGGCAGCCGGAGGCTTGAGGAGCGCGCCTCCGGCGATTTGCCATGCCCATGCTAGCGAAGCGGGCGGGGCGGAATTGTGAACGCGGGTTGAATGGTGGGGCGCGGCGGCAGGGAGCGGCGAACGGGCATACCGCTCCACAGGCTGCGCGCCGGCGGTTCCGGGGCGGCGAGAGCGAAGTTCAGCAGTTGATGCCGGCTTTGGCCAGGGTCTCTTTGAGGCCCTTCATGCTGGCGCGGCTCGAGGCCTCAGAGACGCTCATTCCGGACCCGGCCGGGGGCACGCCGCCGTGCCAGTGGGTTTCAAGGCTGACGGCGTAATGATAGCCGTCGCGCTTGAAGGCGCGGAACTGGCCGACCCAGTCGACGATGCCGCCGCCGACCGGCGCCCAGGCAAACTTGCCGTCGGGCTTGCGGATGGTGTCTTTGCAGTGGCAGTGGCCGATGCGGTTCTTCGGCAGCAGGTCGTAGTCGTCGGGGTACGGGGTGTCGTCGGGGAAGGTTGCGGAGTTGCCGGGATCCCAGTTGAGCATGAAGTTGGGCTCGGTGATCGCGGCCATGGTGAGGGCGGCCTCCTTGCCGCTGCCGGTGTTGCAGGCCATCTCGTTTTCGAGCAGGAGGATGAGGTTGTTCTGGGCGCAGGTGCGCGCCGCCTGGGTGAGCTTTTCGTTGATGGCGGCGCGATAGGGCGCGGGGTTTTCAAGACGCCAGAAGTCGAAGCAGCGGATGCGGTCGGTGCCAAACGACTTGGCGAGGTTGATGCAGCGCATGAGCACATCGTCCTGTTTTTTGTAGTCGGCATCGATGGCGGCGGGATCGCGGCGCGGGCCGGTTTTGGACAGGGGCGCGCCGGGCCAATGGACTTTGAAGAGCGGGCTGGCGATATCCGTGACGCGGAGTTTGTGGCGGTCCAGGATTTGGCGCGCGCGGTCGATTTCGTCGGGGCTCAGGTCGATGGCGCTTTTGCCCCACATGCCGCGGATCTCAATCCAACTGAGGCCGAAGTCGTTGGCGGCGACGGAACAGGCATGATCGAAGTCCTCAGAGACCTCGTCGTTGATGACGGCAAGGCGAAACGGGCAGGCGCCGGCGGCCAGGCCGGTACGCGCTCCGAGTGCGAGGACGCCCGCGGCGCCGGTGTTGTAGATGAAGTTTCTGCGTGAGATGGGCATATTCCGGCTCCTGAACTATGTGGGGTCTCCGCGGCGGGCTGACAAAACCGCAGAGAGCGGGCTGAAAGCGCGAACGCGTGCTGCCGGGTGACGGGCAGCGTACCGCAAGAGGCTGTGCGGTTGAGGTTGACGCCACTCCCGGCTCTGGCCGCGCAGAACGGGCGAAAGCCGGGAGCGCAAGAGTTGGCGCATGGAGCGCATCAGCGCGGATAGTGCTTGGTGAGACCGGTACGGGTGTTGGTGACGGAGAAGCTTCCGTCGCTGAGCGCAACGACCTTCAAGGCATGGCCGTCGCCGTCGCCGGCGGGATTCGCGATCAGGGGCTGAGGGCTGTTGTGCGCGGCATCGGAGTCTTCAGCGGTATGCAATTGCCACAGATCGACGAGGCTGGGGCTGTCATGCACGATCTGCCAGGCCGCGGGCTTGCCGGCCTTGTGGGCGCCGTTGTTCATGATGGCGACGCGGGGATGGATGGCGTTGACGATGGCGCGGGAGTTCGACCAGTCCATGCCGTGATGGGTGACGAGATAGAGATCGACGGCGCCGATGGGATTGCGCGGGCAGACCAGGGCCACTTCCTTCTTTCCGGTGAGGTCGCCGAGGTCAAGAAACTTGAAGTTACCGTAGGTGACAAGGATGCCGGCCGAGCGCGCGTTCTCAGTGGGATCGTCGGGCCAGGGATGCTCGCCGGCGCACCAGGGATTGGGCTCGGGCTTGATGCCGGGCACGGCGGCGATGTGCGCGCCGTCCGCGGCAAGGACGACGACATGCAAGCCTTCGATGGGGATGATGTCACCGGGATGGACGATGCGGCGGGGATGACCGGCAATGGCCTTGAGGTAAGCGGCGTAGTTGTTGCGGGTGGCGTCGGCGTCCTCACGGTTTTCGCCGTGATCGAGGAACTCGCCCACCTGCACGTGCGCAACCAGCGCGGGCACGCCGCCCACGTGGTCGTCGTGGAAGTGCGTGATGAGCACATAATCGATGCGCTGGATGCCGGCATCGCGCATGGCATCGGCGATGCGCTCGGCATCGCGGCCGTTATTGCCGGGCCAGCCGGTATCGACGAGGAGGGACTGGCCCGAGGGGGCCACGAGCAGGGTTGACTGGCCGCCTTCGACATCGATGGAGTAGATCAACAGATGTCCGGCAGAAGCCTTTGCCTGCGCAGAGGAGACGCGCGGCGCAAGCAGGCCGCACAGGGCGCAAACGACGAGCAGGAAGGCAAAGGCGCGCGCCGGCCGGAGGAACCGGCGGCAGAAGGAGAGTTTTGCGGGGTCGTGAACGGTGGTTTTCATCGGCGCAAGCAGTTTAACCCCTTGAACAGGAAGCGCGGAAGCGGGCCGGCGCGGGATCTGCCTGTGCGGCCTGGAGGCCCGGACGGCGGCGGATATGGAGGCCGGAGCCGGCGCGGGCTGCGGCGCCGGACCGGCGGCAGGTGCGCGATGCGGGGAGATGGGAGGGCTGCAAGGCGGCAGGACACGGGCCCAAACCGCGAAGCCTGATAAAATGGAAGCAGCAGCACGGTGCGGCTGCACGTCAGATCACTCTCCTTACCGATCCGAGGGCCCGCGCGGCCAAATCCGCTAGAAAAGGAAATCCTTACTTTTGAGCCAGACGATACGCAATATCGCCATCATCGCCCATGTAGACCACGGGAAGACCACACTTGTCGACGCGCTGCTGCGCCAGGCCGGCACGTTCCGCGCCAACGAGCAGGTGGCCGAGCGCGTGATGGATTCAAACGAGTTGGAGCGCGAGCGCGGCATCACGATTCTGGCCAAGAACACGGCCATCAACTACGGCGGGGGCAAAATCAACATTGTGGACACGCCAGGCCACGCCGACTTTGGCGGCGAGGTGGAGCGGGCGCTGAAGATGGTGGACGGCGTGATGCTGCTGGTGGATGCCGCCGAGGGCCCGCTGCCACAGACGCGCTATGTGCTGTCAAAGGCGCTGGAGGCGAAGCTGCCGCCGATCGTGGTGATCAACAAGATCGACCGGCCGGATGCGCGCCCGCAGGAAGTGCTGAACGAAATTTACGATCTTTTCATCGATCTCGACGCCGACGAGTCGCAGCTTGATTTTCCGGTGCTGTATGCCATTGCCAAGGCGGGAACGGCGACGACGGATGCGGCGAAGCCGGGCACGGACCTGCAGCCGCTGTTTGAGGCCATCGTGAACACGATTCCCGAGGCCACGGGCGATGCGGAAGCCGCATTGCAGATTCTGGTGACGAACCTGGACTACTCCGATTACTTTGGCCGCATTGCGATCTGCCGCGTATTCCAGGGCACGCTGCGCGTGGGCGACGAGGTGAACATTTCGCGGCGCGACGGCTCGCTGTACAAGACCAAGATCACGAAGCTCTTTACCTTTGCGGGCCTGAAGCGCACGGAGGTTGAAGCCACCACGGTCGGCGATATTGTGGCCGTAGCGGGCGTGGAAGGCATCACGATCGGCGAGACCATCACCGGCGTCGAAAACCCGGCGCCGCTGCCGCTGATTGTGATCGACGAGCCGACGATCGCCATTCAATTCAACGTGAACAACTCGCCGTTCGCCGGGCGCGAGGGCCAGTACGTGACCAGCCGCAACCTGCGCGAGCGGCTGGAGAAAGAGCTGCTGACCAACGTTTCAATTCGCGTGGAGGAGACGGGCTCGCCCGACAGCTTCAAGGTGCTGGGCCGCGGCGAACTGCAGCTTGCGATTCTGATCGAGATGATGCGCCGCGAGGGCTACGAACTGATGGTGGGACGACCGGAGATTGTGACGCGGATGGTGGAGGGCGTGCGCATGGAGCCGGTCGAACACCTGACGATCGATATTCCCGAGCAGTACACCGGCGTGGTGATTGAGAAACTGGGCCCGCGCAAGGGCGAGATGACCAAGATGCACAATCACGGCTCGGGCCGGGTGCGGCTGGAGTTCCGCGTGCCCAGCCGCGGGCTGATCGGCCTGCGTTCGGAGATGCTGACGGAGACGCGCGGAACCATTGTGATGAACTCGCTCTTCGACGGCTACATCCCTTACCAGGGCGAGATTCCGCAGCGGCCGACAGGGGCGCTGATTGCCGACCGTGGCGGCGTGACGACGACCTACGCGCTCTACGGTTTGCAGGAGCGCGGCGTGCTCTTTCTGGACGCGGGCGTGGATGTGTATGAG
>JAKCDN010000112.1 GCA_021841795.1 Acidobacteriota bacterium
CATACATGCCGTAGCGGTAGGTATAGAAATTTTCGAGGCGGAGGTCGACGTCGTTGACGACGACACCGGAGACGGGTGCGTTGACGCGCCAGAGCAGATCGCGGGAGCGCAGCAGGGCGCGCTTTCGGGTGACGCCGGCACGGGCCACGAGGATGACGGCATCGGAGCGGACGGCGAGGGTCTGGGTGTCAGAGACGGCGAGCAGCGGGGCGCTGTCGATGACGATTCTGTCGAACTGCCGCGCCCATTCGCGCATCTGCTCCTCCATGCGGTTGGAGGAGAGCATCTCAGCGGGATTGGGGGGCCTGGGTCCGGTGGGCAGGACATGCAGGGTGGGCAACTGGGGCAAGGGGGCGGGAATCTGCGGGTGCGCGGCGGCATGGGTGAGGACCGAGGAGAGCCCGAAGCCCTGGCTGGGGAGGGCGAAGACGCGATTGAGGCTGCCGCGGCGGAGGTCGGCATCGACGAGGAGGACGCGTTCGCCTCTTTGCGCGAGCACGACGGCGAGATTGAGCGAAGTGGTGGTTTTTCCTTCGGACGGGAAGGAGCTGGTAACGAGGATGACGCGCGGAGGATTGTCAATGGACGAGAGCAGGAGGGAGCTGCGCATGCTGCGGTAGGCTTCAGCGGCATTGGATTGCGGATCCCAGAGCGCGATCATCTGATGCTGGGCCTGAGCGGAGGCGGCGGGGATGTCTTCGGAGGCCTCGCTTTTCTTTCGGCCCACAACCAGGGCGATGTGGGGAATGGCGGCCAGCGACGGGAGGGTAGAGGCATTCTCGACTTCTTCAGAGGTGCGCAGCCGGTCGTCGATGGATTCGATGACGAAGGCCACGACGCAACTGACGACGAGTCCGGCGAAGAGCCCGAGCAGCGCGGTCTTGCTTCTGGCCGGGGAGACCGGGGTAATGGGAACTTCAGCGCGGTCGACGATGGTGATGTTGGCGGCGGACATGCCGGCGTTGATGGTGGCTTCCTTCAGATTGGTCTGGAGGGTGTCATAGAGGGTTCGCGAGAGCTCGGCCTGATGGCGGAGCATGGAGTATTGCGCGACGTCTTCATTGAGTTTGTAGGCGGCGTCTTCCTGCGCGCCGAGGCGACCGCGCAGCGCGGACTCCAACTGCACGGCGGCCTGATATTCGTCCTGCACCTGACGCCGCGCCAGATCGATCTCCTTATTGATTTGCGACTGGAGCTTGCCGATCTGGAAGTCGAGCTGCTGCATGGCGGGGTGCTTTGGGCCAAGCCTGGTGGCCATCTGGACGCGCTGGTTCTGCATCTCGGTGAGCTGGGAATAGAGGGTGGCGATGGTGGAATCGTCGCTCATCAGGGCCATCATGTCGGGCTTCATGGCGTCGAAGTCGCGCATGCGCGCTTCCTTCATGATGCGATCGGCCTCGGCGTCATCGAGCTCGCTGCTGATCTTCTCCAGGGTCTGCACGGTGAGGTTGGAGTTCTGATCGGTGCCGACGATATTGTGCGCTTTTTGATAGTCAGCCAACTGGCGCTGGGCGTTCGCGGCGTCCTGTTTGAGGTTGTTGAGCTGTTTTTCAAGCCAATCGGAGACATGGGCTGTGCGCTCGAAGCTGATCCTGAGGCCCTCGTCGGAGTAAGTATCGACGAGGCCGTTTACGATGCTGGCGGCGAGGACGGGATCGGTGCCGCTGTAGCGGATGGAGAGGATGCGGGTGTTGGGAATGATGCCAATGGTGAGGCCCTGCCGCATGATTCCGATCATGATGTGGCGTTCCAGCGGCGTGATGGGCGCGGACGGGGATGGAGGCGCCTGGCCTTTTTTAGCCTCGCCCTGGCGAACGACGCGGATGAGGTCGATGCTCTGGGCGGTCTGATAGAGCACGGAATCGCTTTGAATGACCTGCACTTCAGTCTGGAGGGCGACGATATCTTCATCGGCTTCGAGATCGAGAGAGCTGTTGTTGAGCGAGCTGGGTTTGATTTCGATGGTCGAAGCGGTCTCAAAGACCGGCGGAGTGCTATAGGCGTGCCATACGGCGCCGGCAAAACAAAGCAGGGTGACCGAGAGGATGACATAGCGCCTCTTGGTGAGGACGCGCCAGACATCCATCAGGGACCGTTCGCCAATCGCGAGGATCTTCGATTGGCTGTCAGCCGGCAGGCTGGGTTGAGGCTCTGCCTTGGATTCAAACGACATAAAGACTCCTAACCTATCACCAGATAAAGATTACCGCCGGTATGGCGGGCAACTGCGGCGTGGGGCGCCGGTTGGCGAGGGGCCGGGGAATGCACCCGCCGCGGGAGAACCAAAGGACGCCGCGGATCAGGCGGCAAAGGCGCGGTTGATGGCGGCAACGGAGCGCGCAAGGGAAAACCGGGCGGCAAAACAGGCTGGGGCGCGCGCGGCCATGGCATCGCGCGCAGCAGGAGAAAGCCGGAACCACTGATCGAGGAGCCGCAGCGTGCCATCGAGGGTATCCGGCGCGGCGAGACCGGCTCCGTCGGCGACGATATCGGGCCAGATGTTGACCTGGTCGCTGAGAAGAACCGGACGTCCCGCGGCCAGCGCCTCAACCACCGCGAGCCCGAAGTTCTCCTGATGGGAGGGAAGCACGAGGGCGTCACAGGCGCGCAGCGCGCCCCACTTGGAATCGCCGCCGAGGATGCCGGGCCAATGCACTCTTGCGGCCACGCCGAGGGCGGCGGCCTGCGCCTGGAGCGCGGGCTGCAAACCAGCCTGGTCAGGCCCGGCGATGACGAGATCGACGCGCGGGACCGTTGCCGCCAGGCGCGCGAAGGCTTCGATGAGGAGGCTGCAACCCTTCTTGATATGAATGCGCCCGAGAAACAGGAGAAAGCTGCGTCCGCGCACGGCGGGCAGGGCGCGATAGAAGGCCTCGATCTGAGCGGCGGAGTCGCGGCCGGCGTATTCCTCCTCCATCAGCCCCAAAGGGGCCACGACGCTGGTCCAACGGCCGGGCCGGAAGCCGGCAAGAGCCAGATCGCGCTCAGTCGCGGTGGTGAAAAAGACCGCGGCGGCGTCGCGGAGGACAGCATATTGCAAGGGCCAGTAGAGGAGCTTTTTGACGTGTTTGAGCGGATATTGCCGTTGAAACCAGGGATCGAGCGCACCGTGAACGAAGACACCATAGGGCCTACCGGCGCGGCGAGCCGCGGAACGGAGGGCGGAGCCGGGGAAGGTCCAGACGCCGTGCATGACCATGCCGTCAAAGCGGGCGGCATGGCAGCGCAGCCAGCGCCAGAGGCGGGGCGAAAAGGCGTATCTGCCGAGGAGGGATTCATCGAGAGGATGCACGGGGCAGGCGAGTCCGGCGAGGAAGTCAGAGCGCGGATGGTCGAGGGAGACGACCTCAACCTGCGTACCGGCGGCGCAGGAGGCCTTGACGAGCTGCCGCACCGCCTGGGGAGGGCCACCGGCGGCGGGGGAAAGCGTATCAATGACGTGCAGGATCTGCATGGTCGGCGGGTGGAACGGGCGGGCTAACGGGCCAGCGAGAGCTCCGCACAGGCGGAGAAGAGCGCTTCGGGACTGGGGGCGTCGCGGTCGAACAGGCGATGCAGCGAACCGTAGTTGAGGATGATGGCGATGAGGGAGAGGACAAGGGTTTTGGCGCTGGTACAGCGCAGTTCCCCTTTCTCGACCCATGGCTCCAGGTAGCGGGCGACGACCTGCACCAGCTCCCCCAGGTGGCGGCGGAGGAGCGGATCGATCTCGTCGCCCATTTCAAGAGAGCAGTACTGGATGAGCCGGAGCAGATCCTGGCGGTTGAGGAGCATGGCCGCGATCAACTCGAAGGCGCGAGAGACCGCGGCGCGGGCGTCCTCGGCCTCGGCAATGCGGGCGAGGAGATCGCCGCGGAGATGCACCTGGCGGAGCTGGGCGTTGAGGACGGCGAGATAGAGGTCGCGTTTGCGGGGGTAGTGGCGGTAGATGGTGACTTCATTGACGCCCGCGCCGGAGGCGATGTCGCGGGTGCTGACGCCGTTATAGCCGAAGCTGGCGAACATGCCGGCGGCGCTGGCCAGGATGCGGGCCTCCGCTTCGCCTTTAGCAGGGTTTTGCAGTTTTGACATGGGCATTCCAAATGCGCGGCAGAAAGCGAATGCGGCCGCGACGATAAATTCAGTTCCAGGGGAAGAGGCCGTGATGACGAGAACAGATCAAAAACGCAGGCGCGGAGAGCGCGCGGAGACCAACGAGGGGATGGCGAAGGACCGATTCCGATTCACGACCGGGGACGGCGGCCCGGAGCTGAGCGGCTCGAGGTCTTCAAGGGCGACCTCGGCGGCATAGCTCTGGCGAATGTGGTCCAGGGTGAGCACCACGCGAAAGCTGCTCTTGGTGCGGGTTACGATGCCTTCAAGGCCGGCAAGGGGACCGGAGCGGATGCGCGCGCGGCGGCCGACGGTCAAGAGCGGGTGCGGCTGGACGAGGTGGGAATCGAGGGCCAGGCGCAGGGCATCGATGGTTGCGTCGGGCAATGAGGCCGGTTCGCCGCCCGTGCCGCCGACGACGGCGAGCGCGCCGGGAACGCCAAGCACCTTGCCGCGCTGGTTGCGGCAGATGCGGACGAAGAGGTAACCGGGAAAGAGGGGGAGATCGAGGGTGACTCTGGAGCCGTCAGCCCATTTGCGTTTGGCCTGATAGAGGGGCAGAAAGCACTCGATTGCGCGCTGGTGAAGATGCTGGAGCACGCGTTTTTCATGGCGCGAGGTGGTATAGAGGGCGAACCAGCAGGGGGGCGGCGCGGCCGCGGCCAGGAGATCGGGCGCGGGGCGGTGGTTGCGGTCGGGCAACGGGTCGAACCGATTTTGTTGCAAGGCTTCGCCATCCTCACTTGGGTGAGGTATTTTCCACAGCTCATTTTAGCAGGTGAATCTACCGTTCCAGCGCAGGGCGACGAGCGGACCAAAGGCAGTTAACCGACCTGGCCGGGAGAGGACTTTCTTCAGGCGTGAAAGGAAGTGCTTTCACCGACGTTCCAT
This sequence comes from Acidobacteriota bacterium, assembly GCA_021841795.1. GTDB lineage: Bacteria > Acidobacteriota > Terriglobia > Terriglobales > Acidobacteriaceae > Telmatobacter. Next base: position 4,984 of record JAKCDN010000112.1, read on the forward strand.
CCTCCGATGGGGAGACGAATCGAGGCAAACCCGTGTGAATCAACTGTATCAGTCTACCGCTATCCATCCGCGCCGGATGGATGCGTGGGGAGGCGGCATCCAGTTGGGCAACGAAAGCGGTTGCATGCTTGCGTCTGCACCGGTCGGGGCGCGGGGCACTTGCATGGGCATCAGGGCCGGGCGGGTGCGGCGACGAGCCTCACGCTGCCGAGCAGTCCGGATTCAGCCGGCTGCGTGGGCCCGAAGAAGATGCCGGCGCGAGGAGCGGGTCCGGACTGGGGCAGGATCCGCTTTTCCGGCGGGAGGAGACGATCGCCCACGATGCGGTTGGTCCATTCATTGGTGACATCGATTTCGAGCCGGTTTGCGCCGGGCCTGAGGGCGGAGGTGACATTCAGCCGATAGGGCGGTGCCCAGACCATGCCGACAGGGTTGCCGTTGACGCTAACTTCAGCAAGGTCGCGGACGTCATCGAGGACCAGGAAGATCTGCCGGCCGGAGCCAAGCCAGGAGCGGCGGACATGGAAGCTGACGCGATAGGCCGCCGTGCCGGAGAAGTAGCGGACGCCGGGATCGGGATTCTCGGTCCAGGAGACGAGGCTGGGCAACTGAATGCTTGCAGGAGCGCCCCAGTGAGGCGGGAAGCTGAGGGTCCACGGGCCGGAGATGGAGGCGAGCTCGGACTCCGGCGCTTGCGGCGGCGGTGGCATGGGAGCGGACGGGAGGGATGGGGCGCGGCGAAGGAGGACAAATGCGGATTCGCGCGCGGCGAGATGGAGTGAGACGGTGGTGAATCCGGGGGTGCTGAGGTAAGCGGCCGGCTGTATCCCGGGCTGCCGGTTTCCGCCGCGATCGGGCAGGAGGGCCCCTGATTCCGAGGCAAGCGCTGCGATGGAGCCGTCCATCGGCCGCCAGAGCTGCACCTGGTTTCCGGTGGCGCGCAGCCGCATCTCGATCTGCGCGGGAGCATCGGCCTGATTGACGACGAAGTAGATGTCGGCATCTTTTGTGCGGCGGTGGACCCAGGCCGGCGGACTCTGGAGGACGCCGGTTGAGGCAAAGTCGGGAGCAACGTGAAGACGGCTGAGCACTTCGCCGGGGGTGAGCCCCCAGTAGACCATACCTTTGGCGAATGCATGCTGGATGTCGGTGACGCCATCCATGTCGCCCCAGAGATCGTCGACGAGGGCGGTGTAGTCGGCGGCGTCGAAGTTCAAGGTGGCGGGATTGGTGGGGCGCGGGCCGAGGATGGTTGCTCCCTCGGCAACCAGAGCGTGGAGCTTGAGCAGGACGGGGGGCGGCATGTCGCCGGTGGGCGGCAGCACAAGGAGGCGGTAGGTCATTCCGTCGGGCAGGATGGAGCTGCCGTCGATATGGATGCGGCCGTCGCTGGTGACGGTGGTGTGGTGCAGAAAGATGTCGGAGTTGAGGTAGTCGTAGTCGTAGCCGGCGGGCGGAGCCGGACGCAGGCCTGCGCCCCAGAAGGGCATGGTGGATGGCGCGCCGGCGGGCAGGAGGTAGGCGAGATCGGCTACGGGAGATCCCTGCTGGAGCAGATAACTGACGCGGGCAAAGTAGGTCATCACGGGCCCGGCGCGATCGGCCCAGGTGATGTTGCGGTTGATGTGCGTGCCGACCATGGTGTTGCCGGGTTTGGTATCGAGGGGCTGCTGGGCCGAGGTGTGAAAGACGAGCCGGTTGACGCCCTGGGTGAACCAGAAGTCAGCGATTTTTTTGAGCGTATAGGGCGCTTCATAGCCGCCGCCGGTGAAGGACTCCGTAGCGACGATCGGTTTGCCGTAGACATGCGCCGCCGAGGCCGCTCCGCGGACGTCGACGAGGTACATGGACTCAGGATGGAGGGCATGCACCCAAAATTCGCCCATGGGGACGTCGATATGACTTTTGTTGAGGAGGGTATCTTCGGGAATCTCCAGAGCGACGCCGGAGGCTTCAGCATAGCTGCCCATGTTGAGTTTATTGAGTTCGCGCTCCATGGTTCCGTAGTAGCTGTCGGCATAGAGGTCTGCCAGCGTGCGGCGGAAGTCCCAGAGGAAACGGTCAGACGCGGGCCCGCTTTCAACGACGCGTCCGGCGAGCGCGGGAAGCCAGGCAGCGGGATCGTAGCCGCGCCGGGCAGCAAACTGGGCGAGCATGTCGCCGGTCCAGTTCTGCATGCCGGCCTCCCAACTGTCCATGGTCATGTAGCGGAGGGCGGTTCCGGTGAGATTGCCGAGCGTCTGCCGGATGGGGTCGATGTAGCCATGGAAGTACTGCGCGACGTCGGCGGCGTTGAGCTTGTCAACCTCAAGCCCGCTGCCGGCGGGAGTTGAGGGGCGATTCATGGCTCCGGTCAGGGAGTAGCCCATGCGCAGGATGGTCCAGTTTCCGGCGGGCACGCTCCAATGCAGGACGCCGCTGCTGTCGAGGTCGGCGGTCAGATTCCGCACAGAGTGGATGTCGATGACGGCCGAAGCGGGAGCGTCGGGCGTGGGCACAACGTCGTAGCGATCCATGAGGCTGCCGAATGCGCCCTTGTCTTCCCAGCGATTGACGCGGGCATCGGAGTAGAAGATGGCCTCAGTAAGGGTGTACTGTTTTGCGGGGATGGGCGTACCGCCGTGGATGACGGCGGCGGGGAGCAGACCGGCGCCATCGAGCTCGATGCGGAAAAATCGCGCGGTGACGGCAGGAAAGGCGAAGGTGCGGATGGGGGCTCCGTGGTAGCCCTGGGGGCCGGGCAGGACGAGGATGGTGCGCAGGTGCAGGCTGTCGTTGCCGGCGAGAACGCGGCCTACGGGAATGCGGCCATGGCAGCCGAGGGAGAGCGCGCGGGCGGTGAAGGGCCGGCTGAACTCATACTGCAACCAGGCGGGACTGCCGTCCATGGGGGCGGCGATATCGATGCCTGTGTTGAGGCTGTTATCGAGAAGGGGCGCGGCATCGACGGGCCCACTGCCGGTAGTGGCCGTGGGGTGGAGCGCGGCCATGTCCGCGGCGTCGGGCGGGGTGCGATAGGCGATGACCGCGCTGTCGCGATAGAACTTCGGCGCATCGGGACGCACGCCAGCGATGAGATCGCGAACCGGCCCCTGATTCGCAGGCGGTTGAGGCAATGGCGCATCCAATTCCCGCGGACCGTCGACGCGGGTCTCGCTCCAGACGAGTTTCTTCATGGCCTGTTCGGGCTTGACCCAGGGTCCGCCGGCCTCGCTCCAGCCGGGGGAGCTGAAGATGGACATTTCCAGCCCGAGCCGCTGGGCTTCCAGGGCGGCGTGGCGGAGGGCGTGGTACCACTGCGGAGAGCCGAAGTTGATTTTGCTGTCAACGACCTGGCCGCCGCCGGCCGAGACATCAGAGAGCTGGAATCCGCCGATGCCGACGCGCTTCATCCACTCAAGATCCTTGGTGATTCCGTCTTCGGTGACGTTGCCGTTGGTCCAATGCCACCAGGTGCGGGGCTGGGCGGATTCGGGCGGCGTGCGAAAGCTCAGCGCGAGCGGATCAGAGGCGCTCTGGGCAAAGATTGCGCCGGCGCAGGCGAGCGCGCCGGCAGCGGCCAGGAAAAATCCGCGGGTACCCTGATTGCGCATGGCTTCCCCTTTCGTGGCCGCGAACGCGCGCGGCGGCCGGCAGCGACAGGCTACGGTTCGGGATGCAGATGCATCTTCATGAACTGGATGTAGACCGCCCAGTCGGTAGGCACCATGCCGTGGCCGCCGTCATGCATGTAGTAGCCGAGGTCGTGCAGGATGGAGGTTTTGGCA
>JAKCDN010000113.1 GCA_021841795.1 Acidobacteriota bacterium
GCTGCATGATGCGGCCGGCGTGAGCGGCCACCACCCATCCGTCTTCTTTCAGCTTCCTGATAATCTCGCGGCTGCTCATCTCCGGCCCGCTTCCCGGCCTCTATCATCATACACACTGCATACACACCATACAATCCGTCGCACCGGGGGCGGTCACGCCCGGATGCGGCTCTGGCTGCGCAGCGGCTCCACCCCGGTCTGCCGGATTGCTCCCCGCTACAGCAGCCAGATCAGCGGCGCCAGCGCCGCCGCCGCCAGCGCCACCAGCAGCATCAGGCTCTTCCGCCCTGTCCGCCGCTCCGCCAGGCTGTAGGCATAAATGCCGTTCACCACGTTGTTGCTCGCCGCCGCAATCGCAATCGCGCCCGCCGCCACCCGCACCGGCGTTATCGTGCCCGCGGCCTGCGTCATCCCCAGCACAAACGGATTGATATCGCTCAGGCCCACAATCGCGGCCAGCGTGTCCACGCCGCCGTTGCCGAAATACTTGATCACCAGCTGCGTCGTCACCAGCACCACCAGAAACAGCAGCGCAAACAGAAAGGCCGTCGTCAGCTCCAGCGGATTCTTGGCGGCCAGCTCGCTCTGCACCGCCGGCGCGCCACCATCGTTGCGCCGGGTCCACAGCCAGCCGCACACCGCGGCGCCGCACGCCAGCACTGAAAACGGCAGCCACAGCAAAGCCGCCAGTTGCCGGCTGAACAGCGTCACCAGGATCAGCAGGCGCAGATACATCACCCCGCAGGCCATCAAAATACCGCCGGAATAAAGATGCGCATGCCCGCCCTCTTTGCTCTGCCGCGCCAGCACCACCGTCGTCGCCGTCGAGGAATACGCGCCCCCCAGCAGCGCCGCCAGCACAATCCCGCCCTGCCCTTTGGTCAGCTTCTGCAGCACATAGCTCGCATACGAGATGGCGCTGATCGCCACCACCACCAGCCACGTCTTGAAGGGATTGATGTGGAACGGTCCGAACTCCTGGTTCGGAAGAATCGGCAGCACCACGCCGCTCAAAAACAGAAACTTGGCCAGGGAAAGGATCTCCCGCGCGTCGATCCGCCGCGCCAGGTTCTCCAGCGCCACCTTCAGATCGAGCAGCAGCAGGCTCGCCACTCCCAGCGTGGTCGCCGTCCACAGATGCCCGTCGCAGATCAGCGCACCCACCAGAAACGTCGCCAGTCCTGAGATCTCCGTGGTCGCGCCTGCCGTGGCCGCCTGCGTCAGCTTGTGCCAGTAGGAGAGCATCAGAAAGCCCGCCACCACCAGAAACCCCAGCGTCAGCGGCACCAGTTGCGTGCCCGAGATCGCCGCCAGCGAGTAGCCGATCAGCCCGATCAGCGGAAACGTCCGCACCCCGCCAAATCCGTAGCTCCCTCCGGCGCTCTTGTGCTCCTCGCGCTCCAGCCCGATCAGAAACGAAAGCAGCAGTACCAGAACGACCTTGCTTGCCTCAGGCGGCAGTTCCCGAATGAATTCCATGCGCTCTTGACCTCGCAATCCGCTCGAACTCGGCTTGCCCCACAGCATACACGCGGGGGCCGTGCGCCAGGCAGTGTGTTTGTTCTTTACTCCGGCCGCGGCGCCTTCCTTCGGCTCGGGACCGCAAACACCCCTCGGTCTCTTCGCCGTTCCCTTCGCCCCTGCCGGTAAGTGTTAGCCTCAAAGGTTATGGCATCGGGCTCTCATGTGGACTTCCTGGTCATGGGCGCGGGCGTTGCCGGCCTCCGTGCCGCCATCGAACTCGCCGCGCATGGCGAGGTTCTCGTCGTCACCAAGGAATCGCTCTCGGAATCGAACACGCACTACGCCCAGGGCGGCATCGCCGTCGCCATGGAAGGCGACGAAGACGTCGCTCTGCATCTTGAGGACACCGTCAACGCCGGCGACGGCCTCGTCCATCGTCCCGCCGCTGAAGCCCTCGTCTCGGAGGGGCCGCTGCGCGTCGCCGAGCTCATCGAGTGGGGCGCGAACTTTGACCGCGCCGCCAATCCGGGCGAACTCCGCCTGGGCGGCCAGCCCTTCCTGCGCACGCGCGAGGGCGCCCACTCCCTCGCCCGCATCCTCCACGCTAACGGCGACGCCACCGGCGCCGAAATCGGCCGCGCCCTCGCCGCCTTCGCCCGCACCCACAGCCACATTCGCTTTGCCGAGTGGACCCGCGTCGCCGGGCTCGTCGTCGCAGACGGCCGCGTCGTCGCCGCCGATCTCGCCGGCCCCGAACCCGATCCCACGCGCCCGGCGCCATCGCCCGCCCGGCGCATCCCCGCCCGCGCCGTCCTCATCGCCTCCGGCGGCGCCGGCCAGGTCTACTCCGACACCACCAATCCCGCGGTCGCCACCGGCGACGGCATGGCCATTGCCGCTGCCGCCGGCGTCGAGCTCGCTGACATGGAGTTCTACCAGTTCCATCCCACCGCGCTCGCCGTCGACGGCGCGCCCCGCTTCCTTCTCTCCGAAGCTCTGCGCGGCGAAGGCGCCTGCCTGCGCAACCATCAAGGCCGGCGCTTCATGGAGCGCTACCATCCCCTGCTCGAGCTCGCGCCGCGCGACGTGGTCGCCCGCGCCATCGCCCGCGAAGGCCTGCCTGACCCTGAAGCCGCCGCCGGTTCCGCGCCCCTGCGCCCCGTCTATCTCGACATGCGCCATGTCCACGGCATCGATCCCGCCGCGCGCTTTCCCGGCATCAGCGCCGTCCTCGCCCGCTACGGCCTCAGCCTCAGCCGCGATCTCATTCCCGTCCGTCCCGCTGCGCACTACCTCATGGGCGGCATTCGCACCGATCTCGACGGCCGCACCTCCCTCCCCGGCCTTTACGCCGCCGGAGAAGCCGCCTGCACCGGCGTTCATGGCGCCAATCGCCTGGCGTCGAACTCGCTCCTCGAGGGCCTCGTCTTCGGCAGCCGCGCCGCGCGCTCCATGCTCGCGGATGCGCTCCCGCTCCCCGTCGGCGCGCTCGCTCAACCGCCCGCGGCCCCGCTGCAACCGCTCTCCGCCGCCCAGAACGCCCGCGTCGAAGAGCTCATCGCCGCCCTTCAGTCCTCCATGTGGCTCAACGCCGGCTTGTTGCGCCAGGACGGTTCCCTGCGCCAGGGCCTGGCCGACCTCGCCCAGATCGAAGAGGATCTCGCCGCCATTGCCGCCTCCGGCCGCCGCCTCGCTGAAGCGCAGTCGCTCGCCCGCGTCGCCCGCGCCATCCTCCTCGCCGCCCTCGCCCGCACTGAAAGCCGCGGCGCGCACTTCCGCCTCGACCACCCCCGGCGCGACGACGCAGGCTTCCGCAAGCACTCGATCCTTGCCCGCAATGACGCCGTCCGCTTTGAGTCCTGGTAGCCGCCGCAGGACCGCCCGCGCGCGCTCGGGTGTATCGCCCTAGCCTGCCCGCCGGCCGTCCCCCCTGTGCGCCGCCGTCATCCATGCGCACACCCCCAGCACTCCGCCGATCACCGCCAGCGAGACCGTTGCCGGCATCTGCACCCACGGCGCGGCCAGCATCTTCAGCGCCGCAAACGCCAGAATCGCGCCCAGCCCGTAGTGCAACAGCCGGAAGCGCTCCAGCATCGCCGCCAGGGCAAAGTACATCGAGCGCAAGCCCACAATCGCGCACACGTTCGACGTGTACGCCACAAACGGATTGTGCGTCACCGACAGCACCGCCGGAATCGAGTCCGTCGCAAACAGCAGATCCGTTACCTCTACCGCCGCGATCAACGGCAGCAGCGAGCCCCGCGCCGGCTGCAGCCGAACGATCCATCCCGGAACCGCCGCGCGCGCCGAGCCTCCCCGTATCAGCCGCCACGCCGCATACAGCAGCAGCATCCCCAATACCCACGTAACCCACGCGAACCGCGCCAGCAGCGCCACGCCCGCCGCGATAAACACCGCCCGCAGCACAAATGCGCCCCACACTCCCCACAGCAAGGCCGCGCGCTGACGCTGCGCGCCGATTCCGAACCCTTCGAACAGCACCAGGAACACAAACAGGTTATCGATGCTCAGTGACAGCTCCATGGCATATCCGGCCGAGAACTCCAGCGCCGCCTGCCGGCCCTGCGCCAGCGCAATCCACCCCGCAAATCCCAACGCCGCCAGCACCATCGCCGCCGCGCCCATCCACGCCGGCAGCGGCGCGCGCTGCCCCGTGCGCCGCTGCCACGGCATCGCGGAATCCGCCGCCAGCACCGCCGCCACCGCCGCGTGAAACCCGATCCACCACCCCCAGGAAACGCCGGCAATCATAGCTGGATGCTAACGCACCCGGCGACAGCCACGAGCATTCCCGCTGACCCCATCGCGTTGCCACCGATCCCGCTCTTCCCGCATCCTTGAATGAAGCGAGGTCTTCCTTGAGCGAGCACACCCGGCCACCGGACTATATCCGCGATCCGCACCGTCCCCGCGTCGTCATCGTCGGCGGCGGCTTTGCCGGCCTCCACGCCGCGCTCGGCCTCGCCCGCCTGCCCGTCGATATCACCCTCGTCGACCGCCGCAATCATCATCTCTTTCAGCCACTCCTCTATCAGGTGGCCCTCGCCGTCCTGTCGCCCGCTGACATCGCGCAGCCCATCCGCTCCGTCCTGCGCCGCCAGCCCAACGCTGAAGTCCTCATGGACGAGGTCACCGGCATCGACGTCGCCGCGCGCCTCGTCACCCTCCGCAGCGGCGCCCAGCTCGCCTACGACTACCTCGTCCTCGCCGCCGGCGCCACCCACTCCTACTTCGGCCACGACGAGTGGGAGCCCTTCGCGCCCGGGCTCAAGACCATCGAAGACGCTACCGAGATTCGCCGCCGCGTCCTGCTCGCCTTCGAGCTGGCGGAGCGGCAGATGCTCGAGCAGGGCTGGCACCCGCCCCTCAACTTCGTCGTCATCGGCGGGGGGCCCACCGGCGTCGAGCTCGCCGGCGCCATCAGTGACGTCGCGCAGCTCTACATGCGTCACGACTTCCGGCACATCGACCCCGCCGCCAGCCGCGTGCTCCTTCTCGACGGCGGACCCCGCGTCCTCGCCGCCTACCCTGAAGATCTCTCCCAAAAGGCCCAGGCCACCCTCCGCAATCTCGGCGTCGAGGTGCACACCCAAACCCACGTCACCGCCGTCGGGCCCGGCTGGGTCGAAGCCAACGGACAGCGCCTGCATGCCGCCGTCACCTTGTGGGCCGCCGGCGTTGAGGCCTCGCCCCTCGGCAGGCTCCTCGGCGCGCCGCTCGACCGCCGCGGATGTGTCCTCGTCGACGACCGCCTCAACCCGCCCGCGCTCCCTGAGGTCTTCGTCCTCGGCGATCTCGCTCATATCGAGCAGGACGGACATCAGATCCCCGGCGTCGCCCAGCCCGCCATGCAGATGGGCGATCACGTCGCCAGGATCGTCGCCGCCGACCTCGACCGCCGGCCTCGGCCGCCCTTCCGCTACTTCGACAAGGGCGACATGGCCACCATCGGCCGCATGGCCGCCGTCGCCAAAGTCGAATGGCCCTTCAAAGCCCATCTCCGCGGATTCCCCGCCTGGTTCACCTGGGTCACCGTGCACATCTTCTTCCTCATCGGCTTCCGCAACCGCCTCGCCGTCCTCATCAACTGGGCCTGGGCCTACTTCAACTTCACCCGCGGCGCGCGCCTCATCACCGGCGACCAGCATCTGCCCGGCTGGGAAGAACAGACGCAGGCGCCGACCACAGAACGCAAACCCAACCCGGTGGACTGAGAAATCGCCTCCACAGAACCGGAATTGGCAACCGGACACTGCGCCCGCGCCTCGCCCTCAAACCGGACCCCTGAACCCTGTAAACTGTATATGTCATGCTCGATCTAGGATTCGTTCGCGCCAACCTGGAGTTGGTGGAAGCAAAGCTCCGCGCCCGCGGAGCGGACCCGGCCGCCCTGCTGGGTGATTTCCGCTCCCTCGACAAAAGCCGCCGCGACGCCATCACCCAGTCCGAACAGCTCAAGGCGCGCCGCAACGAGCTCTCGCAGCAGGTGGGCGCGCTCAAGAAATCCGGCCGCCACGACGACGCCGCCGCCGTCATGGACGAGACCCGCGCCCTCAAAACCAGGCTCGACGAGCTCGACTCCGCCGCCGCCGCGCTCGACGAGCGCATGCGCCTCGCGCTGGCAAGCGTTCCCAACCTCACCCGCGACGAAGTCCCCGCCGGCACATCCGAAGCCGACAACCAGGTCGTCAAAACCTGGGGCGAGCCGAAAAAATACGACTTCGAGCCCCGGCCGCACTGGGAGGTCGGCGAGTCCCTCGGCATCCTCGACCTCGAACGCGCCGCCAAGCTCTCCGGCGCGCGCTTCGCCGTCTACATGGGCGCCGGCGCGCGCCTCGAGCGGGCACTGATCGGCTTCATGCTCGACATGCACACCGCGCAGCACGGCTACACCGAAGTCCTGCCGCCTTTCATGGTCAACTCAAAATCCCTCTTCGGCACCGGCCAGTTGCCCAAATTTGCTGAAGATCTCTTCCGCTGCTCCGACGCCGACGCCGACGCCGCCGCGCGCGGCGAATTCAAGGACAGCGATCACTGGCTCATCCCTACCGCCGAAGTCCCCGTCACCAATCTCTACCGCGACGAGATCCTCGACGAAACCCGCCTGCCCATCTCCCTCACCGCCTACACGCCCTGCTTCCGCGCCGAGGCCGGCGCTGCCGGCAAAGACACCCGCGGCATCATCCGCCAGCATCAATTTCAAAAAGTCGAGCTGGTCAAGTTCACGCGGCCCGAGCACTCCGACGCCGAGCACGAGAAACTCACCCGCCACGCCGAAGAGATTCTCGAAGCCCTCGATCTTCCCTACCGCCGCGTCCTCCTCTGCTCCGGCGACACCGGCTTCTCCTCCGCCAAAACCTACGACCTCGAAGTCTGGCTGCCCGGTCAGCGTCTCTACCGCGAAATCTCCTCCTGCTCCAACTTCGATGCCTTCCAGGCCCGCCGCGCCAATATCCGCTTCCGCCCCGGCGGCGCCAAGGCCAAACCCGAGTTCATCCACACCCTCAACGGCAGCGGTCTTGCCGTGGGCCGCACCTGGCTGGCCATCCTTGAGAACTACCAGCAGGCTGACGGCTCCGTCCTCATCCCCGAGCCCCTGCGCCCCTACATGGGCGGACTCGATAAAATAGTCAGGGAGTTCTGATGGCATTCGCCTCTTCTAATCGCATCGCTGCCGCGTCAAAACCCGGCCCCGCTCAGGTTCTCAAAAGCTACTTCTATTGGACCTATCCCCGCGGCTCCTTTCATTACGACGTCATGGTGACGCTGATTCTCCTCTTTATCTTCGTCACCCCGCACCTGTGGAACTTCGGCGCCAGGCCCTCGCTCGCCGCCGGCCCCGTGCATCCCATGGAAGTCGTTCCCAGCGGCCGCGGCGTCATCGTCACCGTGCGCGCCTCCGACATCAACGTTCCCGAGGCTGCTTCGATCGGTGAAGTCAGAAAGGCCCTGCGCCAGGCCATCGAGCCCGTCACCGGCGATGCTGTTTACGTGGAAAGATGGGTCACCGTCACCGACGCTCAGGGCAATCTCGCCTGGAAGGTCTGGGCCCATCGGTAACCCATTCGCCCCACCACGGCCCTCCTGCGGCGCCTCGCCCTCAGGCCCCCGCTGCCGGCTCCGCCGCGCCGTTTCGTTCTCCCGCGGCCGTCGCCGCGGCAAAGCCTCCGGGCCTTCTGCCGCTCCTGCTCGCATTTTTCGCGTCCTATGGGCCCCGGTCGGCGTCAAATGAATTAAGGATTCTCATGAAATCACGCAATCTTATCCTTCCTTTCGCATTGCTTGCCATCTTGTTTGCGCCGCTCTCTTCCGCGCGCGCCCAGGACAAGGCCTCCGTCCTCGCCAGGCTCGACGCCGCCGCCAGAGACTTCCACACCGCCTCCGCCAGCTTCAAGTTCGACAGCATTCAGACCGATCCCATTCCCGATACCGACGTCAAAACCGGCGTGACGTACTACGAGCGCATTGACGGCCGCTTCCGCTGGGGCGCGCACGTTCTGCAGCACAACAGCCGCCCCTCCGAGAAAACCTATATCTTCTCCGCCGGCACCCTGCGCGTCTCCGACACCGGCAAGGAAGCCGACGCCAGGTCCTACACCCAGTTCGCCAAATATGAGGGCTACTTCGCCCTCGGCTTCGGCGCCAGCGGCAGGGAGCTGCAGGAGCAGTGGTCCGTCCGCTACCTCGGCAAAGAGAAGATCGGCGAAGTCGAAACCGACAAGCTCGAGCTCATCGCCAAGGATCCGCAGGTCCGCAAAAACATTCCCAAGGTCACAGTCTGGATGGACACGGCCCATGCCGTCAGCCTCAAGCTGATCTTCGACGAGGGCGAAGGCCAATCCATGATCTGCACCTACACCAACTTCCATCTGAATCAGCCCTTGCCGAAAACCGCCTTCACCTTCGACAAGTAAGACGGCTCGCGCCGGCCACTCCGCGTCCAGCCTGTACCGCCCCGCGCCTGTTCGCTGGCGCACGCGCTCGTCCGCCCGCGGCGTTTTCGCTTCCGCTCTTCTCCGCTTGCATGCGGCCGCGCGCCGCAGCGCCGCTTGCCCCACATCAAAGCGCGGGCCGGCGCATCCTGAAGGCCCTGGCCTGTCCCATCATCCGCGCCAACCCTACCCCGCCCAGTGCAAACAGCATCGGAAAACATTCGATCGTATAGCGCGTCTCCGGCGCTGACACCGTGAGCAGCAGTGCGCTCCGCAGCAGCATGTAGGCCGCCAGCGCCCGCCACCAGCGCGGCTTCGTGCCTGCT
>JAKCDN010000114.1 GCA_021841795.1 Acidobacteriota bacterium
CGGCGAGCGATCGCTCGACGACCGGACCGGTATCGACATAGGCGCGCGACTCGAAGTCGCCAAAGTCGGCGCGGAGTTTTGCCTCGACCTCGCGGAGCCGCTTGAGCAGCACCTTGTGATAGTCGCTGGGACGGCGCTCGCCTTTTTCATTCATCTTGCTCGACCAGGCGTAGCGCGCAATCCACCCGCTCTCGCGCTGCGGCGTCGTGGTGGAGAGCGGCTCGCCGGGGGAGAGGTAGCCGGCGAAGCAGACCAGCGCGGTGCGCGCCCAGGGAAACGGAATGCGGGCGCTCTCGCGCGTCAGGCGGCCGTCTTCGCCGCTGCGCTGAAGGTACTGCATGGAGCCGGAGCGGCCGTCCCGCACCCAGGCACGAAAGCGCTCCGCGTCGCGCGACTCCGCCCGGTGGGGGAAGGCCAGCACGCCGGCATCGTCAAAACCGGCCCCGCGCGCCAGGGAACGGGCGAGCGCGACGGTTAAGCCGGGCGGATTGTTGGTGTTGGCAGGCAATGGAACTTTCTTCTCCTCCCGAGCGTATCGAAGATATGCGGTTTGCTTTCGGGCGTGGAACACTACCGAACGCCGGCTTACGCGCAAAGCGGGGCTAGGCGGGCGCGGAAGCCCCGCAAATTCAGCATATTCCCCCACCGCGGCGAGCTTTTTACGGGTGACGCCGCAACGGCGCGATCGCGCCGGAGCCAAAGGCAAGGTACACGCGCATGCACGCTGCCATCACCGGGTTGTCGCGCAAGGAGATTGCAATGAACGCCCCCCTGAACCCAGGCTCGCAATGCGTCTACAGCATGACGGAACTCGTACGCGGCAAGGAAGAGGAGTTCCTGAAGGAGCTGCAGCCGCTGGTGCATCGCGGATCGGTGCGTCTCGACCTGAGCCGGACAGAGCGCATTGACGCCGCTGGACTGGCCGCGCTGATCTCGCTGTATTGCGATGCGTGCCAGGCCGGTCACGAATTCATCATTGTTCATCCCTCCCGTCACATTGCGCAGATTCTGACTCTCGTAGGCCTGGACCGCATTCTTCTATCGCATGACGCCGAAGAGCCGGACTCCCCGGCCATGCACGATCTGGCCGCGGCGTAGTCCGGGCCTCGATGCGCCGTAGCCATGGCTTTGCCGTCCGCCGTCAGGGGGCGCTGCGCCCCGATCCCTGTTCCTTCAGCCCACCCGGCGGCCTGATGCCTGCGCCTCCGTTGCGGTCGCTTCCCAATATGCGATATTGCCTGCCGGCTTGCAGGACGGAACGCGGCCCACCCATCCCGTGTGACCCGTGGCACAGGCAACCCCAACCCGCAGAGGATATTCGTTGTTGCGAAAAAACCCGCACGGCGCAGTCCCATATCTTTGAGGGGCCTCGCTCGCTCAGCCTGTTTACCGAATCCAGTTGGCGCGCTGGGCCTCCGTTCCGTTACCCTTTCATATGGACCGCGTTGCGGAATCCTACGATGGAGAATTGATCCGATGACTCAGGCTGTATTGGAGCAGTCGTCCGCCACTGCGGACTCAACCACAACAGAACGATATGTGTACTTCTTTGGAGGCGGCAAGGCCGACGGCAACGGCAAGATGAAGGACGTGCTGGGCGGCAAGGGCGCAGGCCTGGCCGAGATGACCAATGCGGGACTGCCTGTGCCTCCGGGATTCACGATCCAGACCGAGGCCTGCCGCGAATACATGCGCGGCAAGGTGAGCGCGCGCATTGACCAGGAGATGCTGGCGGCGCTGCGCAAGTTGGAAGAGTTGCAGGGGCAGAAGCTGGGCTCGGGCGAGAACCCGCTGCTGGTTTCAGTGCGCTCGGGCGCAAAGTTTTCCATGCCTGGGATGATGGACACCATCCTGAATCTGGGCCTGAACGACAAGGCGGTTGAAGCGATTGCCAGGCGCGGCAACAATGCGCGGTTCGCGTATGACTCGTACCGCCGTCTGATCCAGATGTTCGGCGACGTGGTGCTGGACGTTCCCAAGAAGAAGTTTGAGCACATCTTCGACGGCGTGAAGGCTGCGAAGAAAGTGAAGTTCGACTACGATCTGCAGCCCGACGCGCTCAAGAAGATCATTGAAGAGTACAAGAAGCTGGTGAAAAAGGAGACGGGCAAGGATTTCCCGCAGGATCCGCTGGCGCAGTTGAAGGCCGCGCGTGACGCCGTGTTCAGCAGTTGGAACAACGACCGCGCGAAGACCTATCGCCGCATCAACCATATTGACGACTGGCTCGGCACCGCGGTGAACGTGCAGGCCATGGTCTTCGGGAATCTGGGCGAGAACTCGGGCACCGGAGTAGGGTTTACGCGCAATCCGGCCACCGGCGAGAAGATCTTCTTCGGCGAGTACCTGATGAACGCGCAGGGCGAAGATGTCGTGAGCGGCGTGCGCACCCCCATGCACATCGGCGAGCTGGAAAAGGCCATGCCGCAGGTGTACGAGCAACTGCGCGCGATCACGACGCGGCTGGAAAAGCACTACCGCGACATGCAGGACTTCGAGTTCACTATTCAGGACGGCAAGCTCTACATGCTGCAGACCCGCAACGGGAAGCGGACGGGCCTGGCGGCGGTTCGGGTGGCCATCGACATGGTGCGCGAGGGTCTGATCACGGAGCAGGAAGCCATCTTCCGCGTTGAGCCCAACCAGTTGTACGACTTTCTGGTGCCGCGTCTGGTGGAGAAGGGCGAAAAGATTGAAGTGCTGGCCACGGGACTGCCGGCATCGCCCGGCGCCGCGGTGGGGCAGATTGTATTCACGGCCGAGGACGCGGTGAAGTTCCGCCAGAACGGCACCTACAACTCCGTGATTCTGGTGCGCGGCGAGACCACGCCGGAAGACATTGCCGGCATGGAAGTCGCCTCTGGCATTCTGACCTCGCGCGGCGGCATGACGTCGCATGCGGCAGTGGTGACGCGCGGCATGGGCAAGTGCTGCGTGGCCGGCGCGGGCGACTGCACGGTGGACGAGGGCAAGAAGGAACTGCGGGTGAAGGGCAAGACCTACCGCCAGGGCGACTGGCTCTCGCTCGACGGCACCACCGGACGGGTAATCGAGGGCAAGCTGAAGACGCTCGAGGCGCAGCCGAACGATCCGGATCTGGTCAAGTTCATGAACTGGGCCGATCCGCTGCGGCGCCTGCAGGTGTGGGCCAATGCGGACATTCCCCGCGACGCCAAGCAGGCCCGTGCCTTCGGCGCCCAGGGCATCGGTCTCTGCCGCACCGAGCACATGTTCTTTGCCGAGGACCGCATCGAGCATATGCGGGCCATGATTCTGGCCGACAACGAGAAGGATCGCCGGACGGCGCTGAAGAAGCTGCTGCCCATGCAGCGCTCTGACTTTGCCGGCCTGTTCAAGGCGATGGAGTCGCTGCCGGTGGTGATCCGCCTGCTGGACCCGCCCCTGCACGAGTTCCTGCCCAAGCGCGAGGAGTTGCTGGTCGAGATCGCCAGGATCGAAGCCACCAAGCCGCGGTCGCCGAAGCTGAAGGAGCTGCGCAAGCTGCTGGCGCGGGTCGAAGAGCTGCATGAGATGAATCCGATGCTCGGCCTGCGCGGCTGCCGCCTCGGCATCACCTTCCCTGAGATCACCGAGATGCAGGCGCGGGCTATCATTGAAGCCGCCGTTGCGGTCAAGGCGAAGGGTGGGAATCCGCATCCGGAGATCATGATCCCGCTCATCGGATCGATCGAAGAAATGCGCCACCAGGCCACCATCGTGCGCCGCATCGCCGACGAGGTGTTTGCCGAAAAGAAGACGAAGATCGACTTCAAGGTCGGCACCATGATCGAGATTCCGCGCGCGGCCCTGACCGCCGATCAGATCGCCGAGGAGGCCGAGTTCTTCTCCTTCGGCACCAACGATCTCACGCAGACGACCTTCGGCATCTCGCGCGACGACATCAACAACTTCCTGCCCGCGTATCTCAAGGCCGGCATCTTCAAGCAGGATCCGTTCGCCACCCTGGATCAGGTGGGCGTCGGCCAGCTCGTGAAGGGCGCCGTGGCCAAGGGTCGCAATACGCGGTCGGACCTGAAGGTGGGCATCTGCGGGGAGCACGGCGGGGATCCGGAGAGCGTCAAGTTCTGCCATAAGATCGGGCTGAACTACGTCTCCTGCTCACCCTTCCGTCTGCTCACGGCGCGTCTGGCCGCGGCGCAGGCCGCGCTCGAAGAGAAGACGGGCGTCAGCCACACCAACAAGTAAACCTTGATGCAAAACCACTCCGGGGGCGCGGTCAATTGGCCGCGCCCCCGGCATTTGTGGGCGGTTAAACCGCCCGCACCAATCTCGCTCCGTCATCAATGCGCTGCAAATGATGCGCCCGTTGGACGGCCCCTGCGGCGGCCTGCCACCGGCTTACTTTGACGGTGGAGGAACATAGGGCGGCCGGAATCGATCGGGACGGGACGGCGTGATGAGCTTGGGCTCGGGGGTCGGCTCCGCCGGGGCCGCGTCGATCAATTTGCGGTCCACGTCGGCAGTGCCCAGGCGCCCGCCCAGTTCCGTTTCCACCACGATGCGGACGCTTTGGGTCTTGCGCGGGATCCTGACCGTGATGAGCAGCTTGGCCTGCACATTCGAAACATCCTCAATGCGGTCGGCGATCTGGGGATTGCGCGGCGAAACGCTGCCCTCCCACATTTTGGAAGCGAGCATGTCGCGATTCTTGTCCAGGCTGACCGCGGCGGCGATGAGGCCGGCCGCGTTCCTGCCGCTGTCGTCAAGGAGCCAATGGAGATTGTCGGCGTGGAGCAGGATGGTGAACTGCGCCGTGTTGGTGTCGGGATGGCGCACGATTCCGGCCACGCTCACGTCGAGGGCCTTGAAGGGAATGCTCGCCTGCACCGCCTCTGACAGATTGGCCATGTGCTGCTGGCGGGGATCGTCCACCTGGTATTTTTGCGGCGCAAAGTAGCCGGCCTTGGTGACCACGCGCAGGCCGGGCTCGCGCACCGTCACGCGTATCCTGCGAAACTTGCCGTTATCGTCGCGCTCCTGGGGCTGATAGGTGAGCGTGTAGTACTCAGAGCCCAGCAACTCCGACTGGCCGATCATTTTGTCGACGTCGTTGCGGTTAAAGAACAACTGGCCCCCGGTCTCATTGGCGAACACCCCGAAGTTGATCTCGCCGCTGAAGGGATCGCTGTCGCCGATATCGACGTCGGAGTCCATCATGCTGATCGTCATGTCGCGGTGCATCTTGAGGCCGGGATAGATGACGTAGAGCGTGATGCGCGAATCCACGAGCATATTCGTGGTGTCGTGCACATATTGCTTGAGGTTTTGAATGTCCTCGCCGGAGAAGTCGGGCCCGATCAATTCGATATTGGGTCCGCCGTGGCCGACCCACACCACGTTCTTGCGGCCGGGCACGCCCTTGTTCTGGAGGGCAATCTGCTGGAGAGCATCGATTGACTGGGCGAAGCGGTCCCAGAAGAACATGCCGTCCATCTCCTTGAACGGGACGGCCGGGGGCAGGTGATTGAGGGCCGCAAGCAGATCTTCGCGGCTGTGCGTAAAGCCCTGCACCATCTCCAGCGACTGGTTGCCGACCACCATCATCTCCGTGGGCGCGGCCAGTTGCAGCGGCTGCGTCATGAGGAACTGGCGCATGGAATAGCGAATGAAGGCAAAATCGGCGAAGCTGGAGTTCAACAGATCGAGAACGAGAATCGTAATGGGCGGCTTGCCGTTGGGGTTGTCTCCGCTGCTGACGCGATGCACCTGGGGCGGCTCGAAGGAGAAGATGCGCTGCGGCTTTTTGTCCTCCGTGATGGCAAAATCGTCTTGAGTCAGGCCGCTGACCACGGGCTGCCCGCTTTTGTCGAGCACGGTGATATCGAGATAGACAAGGCTCGACGACACGCGAAAGGTCGGCTCAGGCATGGATGCGGTTTGCGCCCGGGCGCGCGCCGCGAAGACGGAGAGCAGAACCGTCGCCAGCGCCGCGCACAGCCGCACCCGCGGAATCCGCATAGAGAACCTCGCAGTGAGTGTACAGCGCACGGGAAAGCCCGGGCAAACCTTTGTGCAACATGAACGTGGAGGAGCTCCCTGAGGACGCGGTCAGGGGCAACGCGCCGCGGAATGGGCGCGAAAGTTGCAGCGGTTGGCTTGCGAACCGGAATGGGCAGGCCGTTCCGGTTTCGGAATTACGCGCGACAAGTTTGCGCGGCCGCAGGCGCCATTGCAAAGTTGCGTTGCTATGATTTCGGCGTGGCGGGGGGGTGCGGAATGCGCAGGCAATGGCTGATCGCGGTGTCGGCGCTGGCGATGATGGCCGCGGCCCCGTGCGCCCGCAGCCTGCATGCGCAACAGGGCGCAGCAGGAGCCGGCACGGCCGGAACAGGCGGGAACGGGACCGCCGCCAAACCGCAACCGGCGAAGGTGGGAAGCTACTCGCTGGTGGTGACGACGCTGGAGCCGACGGCGGCCGCGCACTGGCTCCATCCCGCGCCGGCAATCGCCGTCAAGGCCGGAAGCAAACCGGCGCCGGCCCAGACCGCCGGCGATCTGACGGTGCCACCGCAGTTCACCGTAGAGTCCTTTGGCGTTCCCGAGTATGAGTGCGAAGAGGCCGCGCCCCAGCAGCGCGGCTGCGCAGCGCTGGACCGCGTTGACCTGTTCATCCGCGACGCCAACACGGTGGAGTATCGCATCGTGAGCCATGGCGCGGCGGTTGGTCTGCGCGTCAATCTTCAGGTGCACAATCTGCTGCCGGTCGCCCACGGCGGCGCGAGCGCGGACTGGCACAGCGGCGACCTGATTTTTGTCTCTGTGCCGAAGGCCACGCCGGTGTATCGCTTTGTTGCGGAGACGCTGGTTGGGCAGTGGAACGGCGCCCCGGTTGTTTTTGAGACGGGCAAGGCTCTGCCCGCCGGCGCGAAGAAGGCTCTGGACGATCTTGACATCCGCCAGGATCTTGGCGACGCCGTGCTCTACAGCTACAAGGTGAAGTAGCGCGTCCGGCGCGAGGCGCACTGGACCGCGAGGGGCTGCATCGGCGCGGCGGCTGTCGGCGGTGCGGCGGCGCCGATTCGCGGTCGAACCGGTATCATGAAAGACAAGCCTGCGTCAGTCAGGTAACCCTTCGACGGAACGGTGTCATGCCCGAATTTCCTCATGCCATGTTGCGCGAAATTTACGAGCAGCCGCAGGCGCTCCAGCGCACCATGGAGCTTTATCTCAGCCGCCAATCGCTGAAGCCGGAGGTTGCCGCGCAGTTGGCCGCATGGCCCAATGCGGCCGGCGAAGTCCTGATCGCGGCCAGCGGCTCCAGCCGCCACAGCGGCCTCTACGGCGAGATTCTTCTCGAAGATCTCTGTGGGCTCGCGGTTGATGTCGAGTACGCGAGCGAATACAGTTGCCGGGGCGGCATCGACCTGCGCCGCCCGAGCGTGCTGGTTCTCTCGCAGTCCGGCGAAACCAGCGATACGCTGGCCGCGCTGGAGGAGGCGCATCGGCTGGGCCACCGGACGCTGGCGATTACGAATCACGCCGAGTCGACGATGGCGACCGAAGCCGATCTTTCCATGCCGCTGGCCGCCGGCGTTGAAAAAGCCATTCCCGCGACCAAGAGCTTCACCTGCCAGTTGGCTGTGCTATATCTGCTTGCGCTCTACGAGGGCGCGCGCCTGGGCCGGATGGATGCGGCCGCCGCGGCTGCGCACATTGCCGAACTGACGGCGCTGCCCGGCGTGCTGGCCGCGCAACTGGACGCATGGCGCGAACAGGCGGCCATGCTGGCAAGGAGATATGAGGCTGCGGCGACATTCCTTTATCTTGGCCGCGGCATCCATTACGCAATCGCCCGCGAAGGCGCGCTCAAGATGAAGGAGTCGTCGTATGTGCACGCCGAGGGTTACCCGGTGGGCGAGCTCAAGCACGGGCCCAACGCGCTGGTGAGCGAGCGGGTGCCGCTGGTGGTGCTTGCCACGGTGGACCGCGCGCTTGCAGCCTCAATCGTCCGCTATGAAAAGACGCTGCAGTTGCTGGCCGATATGAAGGCCCAGGGCGCGCGGGTCATCGCGCTTGCCAATGCCGGCGACGGCGATGTCGCCGCGCTGGCCAGCGATTGCGTGTTTGTCCCGCAGGCGAGCGAATATCTGCTGCCGATTATCGAGGTAGTTCCGTTGCAGATGTTTGCGTACTTTATGGCGCTGGAACACGGCGTCGATGTGGATCGGCCGCGCAACCTGTCGAAGGCCGTCGTCGAAAAACCGAGCGATTGACGAGGCGTTTCCTGATTCCCCGATGCAATCGGTGCAAACTCCTTCAAAGCGGTCTGGCCGTCTCGGCAACGGCACTTGCCGGTCCACCGGCAGTTCACGAAGGAACCGCGCCGGAGATGACCGCGCCTGAAACTCGGCCCTGCGGCAGCGCATGCGTGTACAGGATCACGCTCAAAAATCCCTTCGCAGGCTGACGTCTGCGAACGTGGCCGGCCCGCTTACCCCGCGCCGCGCAAAAGCCTGCGATGAACCGGCCGCGCCGGCCAGGCGTGCCTTGCGGCACGGAAAGCGATCGCCGTTGCTGCGTAGCCGTATCCTGAAGCCCCGGCACTCCGGCCGCCGCGGCCTCGATGCGGCACCGGCATGGCGCCGCATCGAAAACCGCTGCAGTGCCTTAGGAATTGCTGTAACGGACGGCAGCCGGCTTTTCAAAATGCGCCTCAATCTCTTCGAGGGTTTTACCTTTGGTCTCGGGA
>JAKCDN010000115.1 GCA_021841795.1 Acidobacteriota bacterium
ACGGAAGAAGGATTTCGGGGTGTGCGGCTGAGCCCTGCGGCCGACGCTTCAGGCGACTGGATACGCGGCCGGCTGATGCCTCCGCTCTGGCGGCGATGCCGTGAGCTGAAGGTTCCCATGACGCTGCTGGTTCCGGCGACGCGGCTGGCGGATCTGGTTCCGCTGATCGAGTCGAACCCGGAGCTGACGGTGGTGATCGATCACATGGCCGACTGTCCGCTCGACCGGCCGGATCTATTCCAAAATCTGCTGGATCTTGCGCGCTACCCGCGGGTCTTCGTCAAAGCATCCGATCTGTGGACGATCTCGCGGCAGCCGTATCCTTACGCCGACGCGCAGGAGATGGTGAAGCGGCTGATCGATGGCTACGGCGCGGACCGGCTGATGTGGGCGACGAATTGGCCGGTGTCGCTCAAACAGCTTCCGTACGGGAGGATTGTCGAGCTCTATCGCGAGCACATGAATTTCCTGACGCGCGCGGAGCGGACGGCGATCCTGAGCGGAACGGTCGAACGCGTGTGGCCGTTCGGGGTGTAAGGCAAGGGATCGATCCTGATACCCTTTTGTCAGGCGGGCCAGCGCCGACGGGCAAGCCGGAACAGACAGCCAACCATCAGCAAGGAGCCACCGTGCAGCGCATCTGCGTCGACATGGACGAAGTGATGGCGGATACGCTCGCCGAGCATATTCGCCGGTATAACCAGACCTTCGACGAGGAGGTGACGCCGGAAGATCTGGCGGGCAAGGGTCTGTGGGAGGTTGCGCCGGTGGACCGGCAGGCGCAACTGCGCGCGTTTCTCGACGCGGAGGATTTTTTCGAGGTTCTGGATGTGATGCCAGACGCGCAAGCGGTGTTGAAGGAGCTGTCGCAGCGTTTTGAGATCTTTATTGCCACGCAGGCCATGGCGGTGCCGAACTCGCTGGGGCCCAAGTATCGCTGGCTGCAGCGGCACTTTCCGTTCATACCGCCGATGCATTACGTCTTCTGCGGGAACAAGTCGATTCTGCGCGCCGATTATCTGATCGACGACCAGCCGAGGAACCTGGCGCGCTTCGAAGGGCAGGGCTTGCTGTACACAGCGCCGCACAACCTGATGACGACGGGATTTGCGCGCGCGAACAACTGGCGCGAGGTCGCGGAGTATTTTGCGGCGCTTTCGATCGGCGAGAATCCAGCGCAGGAGTCTTTACCGCAGCGCACGTAGCTGTGCCCGCAGCACGGTCACAGCAAAATCCGATACCATGGATTGTGACCTTGTTTCGCTCCCCCGGTAAGGTTCCTATGACGCGCCGCGGCTTTCTGACGACGGGCGCTTGCACCGTAGGCGGCCTGGCATTTTATTCAGGCGAGATTGCGCGCCATCATATCGAGATCACGTCGAGCGAGGTTGCGCTTGCGGGCCTTCCCGAGGCCTTCGACGGCTTTCGCATCGCGCAGGTCAGCGACATCCACATGGATGAGTTCACGGAGGCATTTTATCTGCGTGAGGCAGTGCGCCGCGTGAACGGGCTGAACCCCGACGCGGTATTCCTGACCGGAGACTTCGTAACCGATGAGTTTGCGCCGAGACATTTCGCCATCGGCGCGGCGTGGCAATGCGGAGGCATTCTTGACGCGCTGGTGTGCCGCGAGCGCTACGCGGTGCTGGGGAATCACGATTTCATGATCGGAGCCGGTCCGGTGTCGGAGGCGCTCACAGCGCATGGGATCACGGTGCTGAGAAACGCCTATCTGCCGCTGGATCGCCAGGGGGGGAGAATCTGGCTTGCCGGCCTGGCCGACCCGGTGCAGGGCATGCCCGATCCCGAGGCGACGATCCCGGCGTCGATCCAGAAGATACCGCGGGAGCCCATCATACTGCTGTGCCATGCGCCCGACTATGTGGACCACCTGCTCCGGCTTTCCTCGGGGCAGGCCGTGGCCCTGATGCTCAGCGGGCACACGCACGGCGGCCAGATCCGGCTGCCGCTGATCGGTCCGCTGGTGCTGCCGCAGCTTGGCCGCAAATACGTGGAGGGGTGGTTCCGCCTGGGGCCGCTGCAGTTGCACGTCAATCGCGGACTGGGCAGCGTGGGCGTTCCTTTCCGGCTGAACTGCCCCCCCGAGATCTCGCTGATTACGCTGCGCGCGGCCTGAGATTCGCCGGCCGGAGCCGATGGCGGCCGGAGCGAATGCCGGCCACAGCGAATATTGATCGGCGCGGAGTGAGAAAGAGCGCGTTCCGGCGTCGATGTGGCCGTCGGCGCGAATGGCGCATGTCGGCGATGGTTGCAGGCCGGGACGGTCAGGCGCCTGCGATGGTCATGCCGTCGATGCGGAGCGTGGGCGAAGCCACGGAACCGCGAAACTCCAGGTCGTTGGCGATGGCGGTCACGTTGCGCAGCATCTCGGCCAGGTTTCCGGCGATGGTCACCTCTTCGACAGCGTGGGTCAAGTGGCCGTTCTCAATCCACAGGCCGGTGGCGCCGCGGGAGTAGTCGCCTGTGACGAGGTTGGTGCCAAAGCCCATCAGGCTGGTGACGTAGAGTCCGGCGGCGACGCTGCCGATGATCTCGCCAGGCGGGAGAGCTCCAGGAGCGAGGAAGAGATTGCCGCAGCCGACGCCGGGCGCGCCGGCGAGTCCGCGCGCGGCGTTGTGCGTAGACTGCATCCCCAGTTTGCGCGCGGCGTAGGTGTTGAGCAGATAGCTGCGGAGCACGCCGTTCTCGACGACGGCGGTGCGCTGCGAGGGCAAGCCTTCATCATCGAAGGGCGAGGTGCCGAAGCCGCCCGCGCCCGTGGGCAGGAGCAGGGTATGGTCATCCACGATGGTCACGCCGGGCGCGGCGATAGGCGTGTCGAGTTTTCCGGCGAGGAAGGAGGCGCTGCGCCAGATGGCGTCACCGGATGCGGCTTCAAAGACGGACGCGACGAGGGTGCGCGCGGTTTCCGGGGCAAAGACGATGGGAACGCGCTGGGTGGGAACGCGCCGCGCGCCGAGGCGCCGCAGCGCGCGGCGGGCAGCCTCGGCACCGACGGCCTCAGGGGTTTCAAGGTGCGCGAGACAGCGCGCGCCCGACCACCAGCCATCACGCTGCATGCGGCCGTCGGGGCCGGTGGCGAGGGGCGCGGCGGCGACACCTGCGTAACTGGAGCGAAAGCTGCCGGCAAAGCCGCGGGAGTTGGCCAGCGCCTTGCACGCGGTGGAGGCGTCGAAGCTGCCGCCGTCGGAGTTGGTGATGCGGGGATCGGCCGCGAGGGCGGCAGCCTCAACCCTGCGCGCCCACTCGATACGCTCGGCGCCGGAGAGCGAGTAGACGTCGTCGAAGTAAAGATGCAGATCGTGCGGGAGCGCGCCGAACTCGCCCGGTTCGGGCAGGCCGGCAAAGGGATCCTCCGCGGTGACGCGCGCCAGGGCCAGAGCGCCTTCGACGAGCCCGCGGATGCCTTCGGGCGTCAGGTCACTGGTGGAGGCGGAGCCGGAGCGCCGGCCGAGAAAGACGCGCAGTCCGAGTCCGCGGGAGCCGGATTCCTTGAGCGTCTCGACCTGCCCCATACGGACGTTGACGCTGAACTCGTCGCCTTCGCGCGCGACAGCCTCGGCATCGGTGGCGCCGGCCCGGAGCGCCAGCGAGACGGTATCGGCGGCCAGGGATTCGAGGTTGAGGGTGGTCTCGTTGAGCGGGGGAGCGGCGTTGCGCATGGCTCAACAGTAACAAAACGGTGCGCGGGCATGCTGCGCCGGCTGGACGAGCCCGCCGCGGGCCGCAAGCTTTCAGCGGTTCCGACGGAGACAAAAACGGAGAGCCCCGATCATGACGGGCAAGGGCAGCGGGAGAGCTTGCGGGAGGTTGCACGCGGGATATTCGGCGACTGGCGCGAAACGCTCCGCGAGCGCAGGCGAGAACTTGAAGGCGGGGTGGGAAACTGCCGTTCTACGCGGTCAGGCGTTCCAGTTGCTCGGGTTTGACGATGGTGAGGCTGGTGCCTTTGATCGTGATCCACTGGTCGCGGCGGAACTGGTTGAGGAGGCGGGTGACGGTTTCGCGCGAGGTGCCCGCCATGTTGGCGATCTCCTCGTGGGTGAGGGCCATGGTGAAGCGCATCTCGGGCTTGCCATTGGCTGCCGAGCGGCCCCAGTCGAGGAGCAGACGCGCCAGGCGGCCAGCCGCGGAGCCTGAAAGCGCCAGCCGCTTGGCGTCATGAAAGACGGTCATGTACTCGCCGGAGAGCGCCTGGGCGGCGTGCATGGAGGCGATGCCGTGCCGACCGAGAAACTCAACGAACTCCTGTTTGCGAATGGTCTTCACCTGGCAGGGCTCGATGGCCTCAGCGGTGACCTCGTGGGGAACGTTGGCGAGAACGGCGCTGAGGCCCATGACATCGCCGGGACCGGCGATCTTGAGAATCATGGTCTTGCCGTCGCGGGAGGTCGAGGAGATCTTGACCTGGCCGAAGCAGATGACGAAGACATTGCGCGCGGCATCGCCCTCGGAAAACAGCTTGGCGCCGCGGGCATGACTCATCATGATCCCGATCCGATCAAATTCCGTCAACGCCTCGGGGGTCAAATTACAGAACATCCGCAAATGCCGGTGCTCGCAATTGAGACAATCTTCCGGAGGGTGATGAGAATGGAGTGAAGCCATACCAATACCGTGGGGCTAGTCGCTAGGGAAAGTATAGCGCAATTCCAATCGTGGAGGACCGGAGATTCCTCGCAGAACAGCGCGAAGGTTGGGGTTGTGACGGCGGAGGAGGCATCAGGCGTGGGCTGCGCCGGCAACGTTGCGGCGAACCGGGGTGACGCGGGTCATGCAACAGGTGATGTAGGCGCGGGAGACCTCGCGCGCGAGCTCCTCCAGGAGCCGCATGCGCAGGGGCGGATGGCTTTTAAAGGCCTGCTGAAGGGCTTCAATGGGCAACAACAGCACCGAGCCGGGGGAGATGGCGGTCAGCGTGCAGCCGTGATGTCCGTCTCCGAGCGCGGCAGCCAACTCCACGAGATCGCCTGGCCGGGACGATCCGAGGGTCACGCGCGTCTGCAGCCGTTCCGCTTTGCGGACAAACTCGCCTGACACGATGACATAGAGCCCTTTACAGGCGTCGAACTGCTGGAAGACCGATTGCCCGGCGGCGATGTTGATGCTGCGGGATGTGCCGGCCAGGAGCTGCGCAGCCTCCGGCGGACACTCCAAGAGCTCGGCCAGCGGATGGGCAGCCGCCGCGGCCAGACGTTCCACTTGTTTTTCAAGCCGATTGTTGGTCATCTTGCCTGCCGTGTGCCGGGTTCTTGCAACTTGCGCTCTCAGCTTGCGCTGCTCCCAATTCCGTGTTGAGCGATTTGCCGGAGTGCAGGGCAGGTGGTGAAGCTTGCGCTGCCGCGCACGATCCATATCTCAACTCCATTTCGTTTTGTGTTTGCTGCCGGCCGTTGCAACGGTGCGGCAGCTCCTTTTCAGTCCTCATTTTCCCGGGGGTATTTTCCGGTGCAAGCTACGACGCCAGACCTGCCGCTGGAGTATATGAGCCTTCCGGCTCGGAGCAGCGTGCATGGCGAGCATCAAGCCCACGCAGCAAGAGCAACTTCAGAGCCCACATTGCCGGCGGCGGTAACAGGTGGAACGCAGAGAACCGGGACGCGCGACCGGGAAAGCAACGCGAAAGCCGTGCCGTGAGGGCCCGGGGTTTCGCTGGCTCGCTTGACTCCCGCAACAAGAATGCAGGGATGATTCTCGTGAATGGCATCGGCCACGGCATCGACGGGATTGCCGTCCTTGACCAGACAACGCACCTGAACCATGCCCTGGAAGCGAATTCCCTGATCTTCCATCACGGTGCAGGGATTGAGGCCGGCGGCCTTTTCAGCCGGTGTGCGCACATGCAGCGCAAGCAGTGGCCGGTTGAATGTTTCTGCGAGCGAGGCTGCCGTGGCGGCAGCTTCAGCCGCAGCCTCATTCCGCTCAACGGCCAACAGCACAGGACCGCCGGGCGCAGGCCGGCAGGGGCCGGCGTTCCAGTCGGCTGCAACGGCCAGGACCGGGCAGGGCGCAAGACGAACCAGGCGTTCGGCAATGGCGCCGACAATAATGGGACCGACGCCCTCCATGCCCCTGGTTCCAATGACGATGAGGCCGGCGTCGTACTGCCGGGCCACATCCACCAGCATCTCGGCTACAGTGCCCTGCCGCACCTCGGAGTGGCTATAAATACCGTCGCGAATCAGATCGCCGGCCAACTGGTCCAGCACCTTGCGCGCGGTCTCGGTCATGCGGCTCAGCACGCTGCCGGGAACCGCGTCCACCGCGGCATACTCGATCGGATCGAGGCCGTGCGCGAGCACGATCCGCGCTCCATAGTGGGTCGCCAGCTTGCGGGCATACTCCAGCGCTGCTTCCGCCCGGCCTTCCAGGTCTGTTGCGACCACGATGGTCTTTAAACCTTTATCAAAGCCCATAGGTGTCTCCCTGTCGTTGCCGCCAGAACGTACTGATCGGATGTTCAGTGTGCGCCACAGAAAAACCCGGGGCAGTGACCCCATTCACCTCCGGATGTGATTTAAATCACATCGCACAAGGTATTGATTCTGCAAGGGAACGGGAGGGCACGATGCGGGCGGCCGGGACGGCAGGCCGGAATGGACGGGATGGAGCCCGGGGCCGGCGCCGCAGCGGGGGAAGAGCCGCCTTGCCGGCGTCCCGGCCCATTCGGCGGGACGAGCGACGATTTTGGCCCGGTTCAGGCTGTACATTGAGCGGTCCAATGCGCTACCGTGGGCGCGATATGAAAATTTTCAGTTTGCGGCACTTCTCTTCCCTTCTTGCCTTAACAATTGCAGCGACGGCGGTACAAATTGAGGCTCAAGGGCCTGTACCCGATTCGTCCGCGATTGAAGCGCAGGCGCATGACCTGCTTTCCAAGCTCACATTGGAGCAGAAGGTTGACCTGCTTGGGGGCACCGATCACATGTACACGCGGCCGATTTCATCGATCAATCTGCCGAGCTTCAAGATGTCGGATGCCTCAGTGGGGGTGCGCACGTGGGGCCCGACCACGGCGTACGCATCCGGAGCGTCGCTGGCTGCGAGCTGGGATCGGGAGCTTGCGCGCAAGGTGGGCGAGGCTCTGGGCCGCGATGCCCGCGCCCGGGGCGTCAACTTCCTTCTCGGTCCGGGTGTGAACATTGCGCGCTCGCCGGTTGCCGGGCGGGATTTCGAGTACCTCTCCGAGGATCCGTACCTTAACTCGGAGCTTGTGGTGCCCTATATTGAGGGCGTGCAAGCGGAGGGGGTGGTCGCGACGGTCAAGCACTATGCGCTCAACAATCAGGAGTTCAACCGTCACAACGCGAGCTCCGACGTGGACGAGCGCACCATGCGGGAGATTTATCTGCCGAGTTTCGAAGCCGCGGTTACCAAAGCCCACGTAGACGCGGTGATGAACTCCTACAACCTGGTGAACGGGACGCATGCCACGCAGAACGACTTTCTGAATCTGAAAGTGCTCAAGGGAGAGTGGGGTTTCCAGGGCATTCTCATGTCGGACTGGGATGCGACCTATGATGGCATTGCGGCGTGCAACAACGGGCTCGATCTGGAGATGCCGAGCCCCAAGTTTATGAACGCGCAGAACCTGCTTCCCGCGGTTCAGGCGGGCCAGGTGAAGGAGTCTACGATAGACGACCACGTGCTGCGGCTGCTGCGCACGGAGCTGCGCTATGGCTTCACGACGCGTCCGCAGTTTGATGCCGCCGACTCCACCTATTCCGTGGCCGACCGGCCGCTCGCGCTTGAGGAGGCGCTTGAGAGCATCACGCTTCTGAAAAACGAGGGCAAGATTCTTCCGCTCGATCCTGCAAAGATCACGAAGATCGCAGTCATCGGTCCTGACGCCTACCCCGCGATTCCGGGCGGTGGAGGATCGTCGGAGGCGCATGCTTTTGCGCCGGTCAGCATCCTCACGGGCATCGCGAACCTGCTTGGCCCGGATGCGCACGTATTCTACAGCCCCACAATGCCGGTCACCGACGCGGAGAAGAAGGCGGTTGCCGAGGCGGACATCGTGATTGTTGCGGTGGGCTTCAACGCCAAGGCTGAAGGCGAGGGTCACGACCGCACCTTCACGCTGCCTGCCGGTGAGGATGCGCTGGTGGAGCAGGTGGCGGCAGCCAACCCGCGCACGGTGGTGCTGCTTACCGGCGGAGGCGGCATGGACGTGAGCCGCTGGCTGGACAAGGTTCCCGCGCTGGTGCACCTCTATTACCCGGGCCAGGAAGGCGGCACGGCGGTTGCGCAGATTCTGTTCGGCAAGCATGACCCGGAGGGCAAACTGCCGGTCAGCTTCGATCGCAGCTGGGAGACGAACCCGTCGGCGAAGTGGTACTACGGGGATCCCAAAGACAACACCATGCTGCACACCCCGGGGACCAACGGCAGGCCGGTTGACTACACCATCGAGCACATCCATTACGGCGACAAGCTGATGGTGGGCTATCGTTACTGGACGACGACCGGTCAGCACCCGCTGTATCCGTTCGGCTACGGCCTGAGCTACACCACATTCGAGTTCTCGAATCTGGAGGCTCCGCCGACGGTAGAGATGGGCAGCATCGATCCCAACGGCGTTGCGGTCAGCTTTGATGTGAAGAACACCGGCGCAGTGGCCGGCGCCGAGGTTGCCCAGCTTTACGTTTCCGATCCATCGGCCAAGGCGGATCGGCCGG
>JAKCDN010000116.1 GCA_021841795.1 Acidobacteriota bacterium
GCTTAGCTGGCAATAGCTTTTGCTTGATCCTGCGAGACTGCCGTGGGGCAGCGCGGGTAAGTTGCGCCTGTGTTCCGACCGCTTATCACACGCCTGGCGCCCCGCGATGGCAGTCAGCTGTCGCAGCGATGAACCCCAGACAACCCATAAAGACGCAGCATCGAGATGGGCCGGATTGAATTGAATCCGGCGCGTCCGCTCGCCCGCGACCCCGCGTTTGCCCGATACTCAAGAGCGGAGGTCCGCAGCGTGGACAACAAGACGATGGCGCGGCTGCTGTCAGAGACGGCCGATCTGCTGGAGATCGACAACGCCGACAGCTTCCGCATCCGCAGTTACCGGCGCGCAGCCGATGCCGCCGAACAGACCACGGTCGACCTGGTGGAGGCGGCCGGCGATGCGGCGCGGCTGATGGAGATCGACGGCATCGGCAAGGGGATGGCCGCGCGGCTGCAGTCGATGGCGCGGACAGGCTCGCTGGAGCAGCGCGACGAGCTGCTGAAGAAATATGGCGGTGGAGTGCTGGAGCTGCTGAAGCTGCCGGGGATGGGCCCGAAGACGGTGGCGCTGCTGTGGGCCGCGGCCAAGATCGGGAGCATAGATCAGCTATGGGAGGCGATCGGCGGAGGGCGGCTGAACGGGCTGCCGCGGATGGGCGCAAAACAGGTGGAAAGACTGCGCAAAGGGATCGAGGACTACCGGCGCAGCGCGGGCCGGTTCCGCATCGACAGGGCCGCAGAGGAGGCCGAGCGCATTGCGGCCTATCTGCTGAAGCTGGATGGTATTGATCGAGTGACGCCGGCGGGATCGCTGCGGCGGGGACGCGAGACGGTGGGGGATCTGGATCTGCTGGCCACGGGGCCGGCATGCGAGCCGGGCAGGACGGAGGCGGCGGTGGCGCATGTGGCCGCGTATCCGGGCATCCACGACATGATCGTCAAGGGCGAGAACAAGGTGAGCTTTCACAACGGGGAGGGGATGCAGGTGGATGTGCGCCTGCTGCCGACGGCCTCGTACGGGGCGGCGCTGCAGTACTTTACCGGGTCGAAGGGACACAACGTGGCGCTGCGGCAGCGGGCGCTGAAGATGGGCTACACGCTGAACGAGTGGGCGCTGGCGCGGCTGGACGACGGATCGGCCGTGGCCGGAGCGAGCGAAGAGGAGATCTATGCCGCACTGGGCCTGACGGCGATGGCGCCGGAGCTGCGCGAGAACCTGGGCGAGATTGAATGCGCGGCGCGGGGAGAGCTGCCGCAGGTGATTGCGCTCGAGGATATCCGCGGCGACGTGCACATGCACACGACGGCGAGCGACGGCCGGAGCTCGATCCGGGAGATGGCGGAAGCCGCCGCGGCCTGCGGCTACGAGTACATCGCCATCACCGACCACTCGAAAAACCTGGCCATGACGGGGGGGATTGGACGAGAAGCGGGCGTTGGAGCAGATCGAGGAGGTGCGGGCGGCGGACCGCGCGCTGGAGGGCCGGATTCGCGTGTTCACCGGAATCGAGGTCGACATTCTGGCCGACGGGACGCTCGACCTTGCAGATGAGGTTCTGGCGCAGCTGGACGTGGTGATTGCCAGCGTGCACACGCGGCTGGAGCAGAGCCGGGAAGAGATGACGGCCCGAGTGCTGCGCGCGCTGGAGAATCCCTATGTGCGCATCCTGGGCCACCCGACGGGACGGCTGTTGCTGCGGCGCGAGCCCGTGGCGCTGGACATGAGCGCGGTGCTGCGGCGCGCGGCGGAGCTGGGCGTGGCGGTGGAGCATAACGCCGCGCCGGAACGGCTGGACCTGAACGATCGCGATCTGCGCCTGGCGAAGGAGATGGGCGGCCGGATGGTGATCTCATCCGACTCGCACGACGCGCGCAACCTTGGGCGCATGCAGTTCGGGGTGACGCAACTGCGCCGCGCCTGGCTTGGCGCGGAAGATGTTCTGAACACGCGCGACGCCGAAGGTTTTCTCGCCGGCCTGCGGGCGCGGGCTTAAGGCCCTGTTCGACACTGCAAGGGCTTCTACCGGGCTATTCCGCTACCGGGTCGTTCACCTGCGCGCGGTCTGTGCGGCCGGTGGCCGCGGTCCCTGGCCGGGGCGCTGCCGGCCTTTGAAAAAGAACCATTCGTAACCGGTTATTTTTTGAGAATTTCAGGTGCGCACTCCCTGACGGGGACGAACCTGGGCTGAAATGCAGGCGCAATCCATTGAAAAAAGGAAGATTGCCGGGATGGGCAGGGGGAGTGGGGAGCAGCGAATCGGCACGGAGAGCGCGCCCGGCGCGAATCTCCGCGCACGGCGCGACCGCGCCGGCGGACATGGCCTGCGACGCGCAGTTCGCGCTAAGATTAGGTGGCACTGGAACGGGAGGCGGCATGAGCCTGCTTCAACAGGAAGAACTGGACGACGCCGCGCGCGGTGAGGAGTTGACCAGGGGAACGAGCCATGTGGTCATCTCGGCCATCATCGCCGTCCTGGCGGTGAGCGTGGCGATCGCGGTCTACGTAATCTCGAACCAGAAGCAGCCGTTTGCGCGCGGACAGGTGACGGCGATATGGGCGCATCCGCAGCACACGGAGACCTCAGGGCTGGACGCCAGCGGCGCGGTGATGCCGAAAGAGAGCGTGGACCAGGTGATGGTGTTCACGACGGTGAGCCTGCACAACCTGACGAACCACGCGATCATTCTCGGCAACGTGACGACGAATGTGACGCTGGCCGACGGGAGCGTGCACCTGAGCTATGCGGCCAACAAGGGCGATTACGAGCGGATCTTCGTGGCCTATCCCGATCTGCCGGTGCCGCATCTTGCGCCGCTGTCGCCGCTGGACACCACGATCGAGGCCGGACAGACGCTGGAGGGAACGTTTGTGTCGGCCTTCAAGTTGACGCGGCAGGAGTGGGACGGCCGGAAGAATCTGGACTACTCGTTCAACTTCCGGTACCAGGCCCCGCTGACGGTGACGCCACAGGTGGCGGTCACTGAGCGGTAGCCGGAACCGGAGCGGTCTTGGGCGTGGAGAGATAGCCGGAGATCTGGTTCTTGGAGTTGATGGTGTTGACCACCACCTCGAAGAGCCCCGGATCCTTGCCGCTGTAGAACTGGAGCGGCTCGTTCACATTGCGATCCTTTTTCTCGTAGCGTTTGTCATCGGCAAAGATGTCGAGGGTGAAGCGGCTGCGTTTTGAGTCGGCCCTGCGCAGCTCCATGCTGATCGTGCCCACGGGCTTTCTTTGCCCCCTGACGAGCGTGAATTCGTAGTAGTTGCGGTCGCCGCGGTGCTCGAGGGTCACCAGCTCGTCGTGATTGCGGGCGATGACGCTGTTGGTGTTGGTGAGATCGCCGCGGACGTGCTGCAACTGGCTGAGGGCGGTGGCCACGTCGGTCTGGGTTTTGCCGAGGTCGGTGCGGACGCCGCCGACGTCGGACTTGACGTTGGAGACCTCGCTGGAGACCGAGCTGACCTGCTGCGCGGTCTGCTTCTGCTCGGTTTCGAGCCGCTGGCTGTCGGCCTGCTCGCGCTGGATGATGGCCTGGGCGCGCTGGTCGAGCTGCTTCTGGGTGAGCCCGTTCTGGCGGCTCAACTCCTCGGTGGCAACCTGGAGCCGGGCGCTGGTTTCGCGCAGATCAGCGGCCAGCCTGGCATTCTGCTGCTGGGATTCGGCCAGCTCCGCCTGCTGGGCGCCGAGGCGGCCGGCCAGTACATAGGTCCATACCAGAGAGCCCAGTGCGGCCAGCAGGGCTACGGCAATGGCGGCCAGGAAGGCGCCGGAATACGTTCGGGGGGCATCGTCGAGTTCACTCATTTTAAGCCTTTCATGCTCCGGCGGACATTTTAAGGAGCCAACCTCGCCGGGCCTGTAAATGGCGTACAAGCTGTTAGACGCCATCTTACAGGTAAATTGTCGCATCCCTGCTGCACTTTCCGGTAAGTCAGGCGGCGGCGGCGGACGGCTGAGCCTCTCAAGCAAAGGAGTTAGGTCCAGACGGCGGTTTGCGGCGGGTTGCGGAGAGCGGCGGCGAAGGCAGGCGCAGGCGGGCGCTGGGGGCGCGATCGGGCGGCAATCTCCGGCGCGGCTTGTTTGCGCCCTCTCCGCTAGGCTATAAACATCTTTACTGCACTTTTGGCTCCGCGCCCATTTTGGAAGGGCGCCGGGGCCCTATCGCAACGCGGATCCGAGCAAGAACAAGAGAGAGGACATAGAGGGTATGGGCACTGCTGTCGCTGGAAAAGGTCTGGAAGGGATTGTCGCCGCCAACTCCGGAATCTGCTGGATCGACGGGGAGGCGGGCATACTTTCCTATCGCGGCATCGACATTCACGAGCTGGCCGAGCACTCGACCTTTGAAGAGACCACCTACCTGCTGTGGAACGGTTTTTTGCCGAACGCGCTGGCGCTGCGGGAGTTTTCAGGGCAACTGGCGCTGGCCCGCGCGCTGGATCAACGCGTCATCGAGCTGCTGAAGAGCTTTCCTTCTACGGCCACGCCGATGGAGGTGCTGCGCACGGCGGTGTCGGCGCTGAGTTTTTACGATGCCGACGAAAAGGACAACGCGCACGACGCCAACGTGCGCAAGGCCTACAACCTGACGGCGCAGATGGCGATGCTGGTGGCGGTCTACGACCGCATCCGCAAGCGCAAGGAGATTGTTCCTCCGGATCGCACGCTCTCGCACGCCGGCAACTTTCTGTGGATGCTGAACGGCGAAAAGCCCACGGAGACAGCGACACGCACGCTCGATATCGCGCTGATATTGCACGCCGACCACGAGCTGAACGCCTCAACGTTTGCGGCGCGGGTGATTGCGGCCACGCTCTCCGACATCCACTCGGCCATCACGGGCGCGATCGGCGCACTGAAGGGCCCGCTGCACGGAGGAGCGAACGAAGGCGTCATGCGCCTGCTGCTGACGATCGACAAGGAAGGCGCGGACCCGGTGGAATACGTGAAGAACCTGCTGGCGGCGCGGCAGAAGATCTCCGGTTTCGGCCACCGGGTCTACAAGACCGAGGATCCGCGGGCCACGCATCTGCGCAAGATGAGCGAGCAACTGGGACGGGACGCGGGCAATCCGCGGTGGTACGAGATGTCGCGGGCGATCGAGCTCTACATCAACAAGGAAAAGAAGCTGAACGCGAACGTGGATTTTTACTCGGCGTCCACGTACGCGACGCTGGGCATCGACATCGATCTCTACACGCCGATCTTTGCGGTGAGCCGC
Source organism: Acidobacteriota bacterium (assembly GCA_021841795.1). Classification (GTDB taxonomy): domain Bacteria; phylum Acidobacteriota; class Terriglobia; order Terriglobales; family Acidobacteriaceae; genus Telmatobacter. The sequence continues at coordinate 5,223 of JAKCDN010000116.1, forward strand.
ATCGCGGGCTGGGCGGCGCACGTGATCGAGCAGCTTGACGACAACCGGCTGATCCGCCCGCGCGCGGAGTACATCGGGCCGGCGTATCCGACGCCGTGGGTTCCGGTGACGGAACGGGCGTAAGCGTACCGAGGAAAAGCCGCAGCGCATGCGCCATGCGCATGGCGCATTCCGCGCCGACGGCGAGGCGGCGTCCGACCCTGGATGCCATGGGCCGCCAGCGAAGACCTCAATCCGGCCGGCCGGCGATGGTTTGAAGCCGCGCGACGAGCCAGGCGATGGCCTCGGATTCGTTGTCGATGCAGATGCGCAGAGGAACAGCCTGAAGAGGAACCCCGGCAGACAGGTTCGCCGACAATGAACCCAGCCGCGCGCGGTCCTTTTCAGTGGTAAGCAGGAGCGAGGCATGGGCGCCGCGGGCCGCGGCGGCAATGCGCTGGAGGTCGCCGGCGGAGTAGCGGTGGTGGTCAGCAAAGGCGAACCGCGCGGCGATGCGCAGCCCGGCGCGCTCAAGCCCGGCGAAGAACTGATGGGGCCGTGCGATTCCGCAAAAGGCGACGACGGGGCCATCGCACGGCGGCACGTCCATGCGCCGGCTGAGGCGCCACACCGGGCGCTCCCAGCCCTGAGCCCCGATCCAATCGGCGACGTCCGGCTCGTCCTGGGGGATGGCAAAGACACTGGCGCGCGCAGCGGCATGCAGCGGCTCACGGAGATTGCCGGCCGGCAGCAGATGGTCGGCGAGGTCGCGCCGGCTGAGGAGCAGGATGTCGAGATCGCGATGGAGGCGGCGGTGCTGAAAGCCGTCATCGAGCAGATGCAGGCCAGAGCCGGAGGGGCCGGAACGCTCGGCCAGGAGGCCAGCCTGGTAGCGGTCGGGAGCGACAAAGACGGGCACGCCGGCCACGCGCGCGATCACGAGCGGCTCATCGCCGAAGCGCTCCGCGTCGCCGTGGGGATCAACGCGCAGGGGCGGCGTGGAGCGGGGCCTGCCGTAGCCGCGGGAGAGCACATCCACGCAGATGCCGCGGGCAGCGAGGGCCTGGGCGAGCGCAATGGCGAGCGGGGTTTTTCCGGCTCCGCCGACGGCGAGATTGCCCACGCTCACGACCGGCCAGCGCAAGCGGCGCACGGGCATGAGCCCGGTGCGCAACTGCGCCGCACGGAGCGCAAGCGTCAGGCGATAGGCGGGCGCAAGAGGCCAGAGCCAGGGACGAGCGGGGCGCGTCATTGCGGCCGCTCCTGGCCGGAGGCGACGGCGAGCAGCGCGCAAATGGCCGCGGCGCAGCGATCGGTAGCGCCGGCCTGGCGCTCGAAGACTTCCCTTGCCCGCGCGCCCATGGCCGCGGCGGCGGCGGGATCGCGCAGCAGGGCGATGAGCGAAGGGGCCAACTGCCCGGCGGCGGCGGTGCGCAGGGCGCGGTGGGCGAGCAGGTCATCGACAATGGCGCGGAAGTTGGCGGTGTGGGGCCCCATGACGATGGGCACGCCGAACTGAGCGGGCTCGAGAGGATTGTGGCCGCCGGCGGGAACCAGGCTGCCGCCGACAAAGGCCACGGCGGCGAGCGAGTAGACGGACGCCAGCTCGCCAATGGTATCGAGGAGGACGATATGGCCAGGGCCGATGGGCCCGGGCGATGACGCGGACCAGTGGGACCGCCGGGTCCAGGAGAAGCCGGAGGTCTGCAGCAAAGCTGCCACGGCGGCGAAGCGCTCAGGGTGCCGTGGGGCAAGGACCAACGCCAGGCGCGGATCGACGGCGAGGAGTTGCGGCCAGGCGGCGAGGAGCGCAGCTTCTTCACCGTCGAGGGTGCTGCCGGCAACCAGCCAGCGGAGGCCGGCGCATTGGCTGAGCAGGCGGGTGGCCTCAGCCTGCCGGGCCGCGCGCACATCGAACTTGAGATTGCCGGCGACGGAGACGCGCGCGCAGCCGATGGCGGCGAGGCGATCGGCGTCGACCGCGGACTGCGCCTGAACCAGGCTGAGGCGGGAGAGCAGAGGTTTCCAGAAGGAGCGCAGGCTGCGATAGCGGGGCCAGGAGCGATCGGAGATGCGGGCATTGACGACGGCGACGGGAATGGCGCGGCGAAAACAGGCGCTGAGGAGATTGGGCCAGAACTCGGTTTCCGCCAGAATGAGCATGCGCGGCTGGAGCGCACGCAGATAGGCGCGGACGGCCCAGGGCAGGTCAAGGGGACAGTAGAAGACGCGATCGGCGCCGAAGCGCTGGCGGGCAAGCGCCTGGCCGGTGAGCGTGGTGGTGGAGACGACCAGCGCATGGTGCGGCAGCCCGGCATCGAGGGTCTGCACGAGCCGCGTAACGGCGAGCACCTCACCGACACTGACGGCGTGGACCCAGATGAGGGGGCGGTCGCGCGGGGCGAGCAGAGGCGCAGGAACGCGGCCGAGCCGCTGCGAGAGTCCCTGACGATATTTTTGCGTGGTGGCCATGCGCCAGAGCCACCACGGCGCCCCGGCCACGAGAACCACGAGCAGGGCCAGGTTATAGAGAAAGAGAATCATTCCGTACCGAATCGCTCTTCCGCCAGTCTAAAGCCGCGGAGCCTTGTTGATGGGAAGGTTCACGTTGGAATGATACAGTCGAGGACGATGAGAATCTTGCGCGGAGCACCGCTTCTCATGGTCTGCGTGGCGGGGATGGGCTATGCGGTTGAGCACACGCCGCCCGCGGTGGAGCCGGCGACCAGCTTTGCCGCGGTGGAGGTGCACGCGGCCGAGCACGTGGCCATTGCGGCGGAGCCGTACGACAGCAAGAAAAAAGAGTCGATATTCCGGATCGACTACCTGGGGCACAACGTGATGCCGGTGCGGCTGATCGTGACCAACCTGGGCGACAAACCAATCTCGCTGAGCGACGCGCGGATTCTTTTTGAGACGGCGGATGGAAACCGCATTCAGGCGGCGGAGCCGGAGGACGTGGAGCGCCTGATGACGCGGCAAGAACGGATGGGGGGAAAGATTCCGCTGCCGGCGCCGCTGCCGCCGATCCACACCAAGCCGAAAGGCAGCAACAAGGAGATCGAGCAGGACTTCAACACCTTCGAGTACTCGGCGCTGACGGTGGAGCCGCACACGACGCGGGCAGGATTTCTGTTCTACGACGTCTCGGGCCTCAGCGATCCGCTGCTGGACGCCAAGCTCTACATCCGCTCGATCCGCGACGGTGAAGGCCACGAGCTGTTCTACTTCGAGATCCCGTTCAACAAGTATCTGCGCTCGAAGTCGAGCAGCATGAACTGACGGGGCGAAGGCGGCCGCGGCGGAGAAGCAGGCAGCGGACCGCACGCCGCAATTGCGGATGCGGCACGGCTACTCGTAGTAAGTGGCCGTGGTGGTATCGGTTTCCCAGATGGTGCAGTCCTTGACGCGCACGCGGCCGGCAGTGACATCGGCAAGATGCCGATTGGTCTCGTCGTAGAAGTAGCGGGCCAGATTCTCAGCCGAAGGGTTGAGAACG
>JAKCDN010000117.1 GCA_021841795.1 Acidobacteriota bacterium
ACCCGGCGCGAAAGACGTTTCTCCTTGCCACCGCCGCCCTTACGCTGCGCGAGCTTACACGCGCCCTGGCCCTTTTGGGAATCGAGAGCCCTGAGGCGATGTAATCGCAGCGATCGGCGATCGTAACAGCGCCTGGAGTCGTCACCCCGCCTGACCGGGCGCGGGGTCGCTGCCCGTCTCCGCATCCCCCCGCCAGCCTCTGCGGTTGCCAACTCGGCGCCCTGCCGTAGACAATGCCGTGGGGTGGTCTGACCAGTCTCTCGCGGTAGCGAATGCGCCTGGCGCCTCCCGATCTGCTCCGGAGAATCGCCATGCGCCGCTCGTCTTTCCTTGGGTTGTTCTGTGTCTTAGCGTCCATCCTTATTGCCGGGCCTGCTGCCAAAGCGCAGGTTGCTGTCGAGTATGCGCCACCGGCCACCACTTCGCTGCTTCCGCCAAACCCGCACGCGGCCGAGCCCGGCCTGCTCTTTTATCTGTCCGGCGATCACGGCCTCAACGCCGACTACGCGGCCGGCGGCAATCCCGTGCCCAACTACACCCGCGACGTAAAGACGCTGCCGGGCGGCGTCAGCGGCGACTACATTCAGTGCGGCCATATCCAGTTGCTGTCTTACTGGGCTCCGGGAAACATCTACTCGCAGCGCGGCACGCTCGCGTTCTTCTGGCGCGCGCGCGACCCTCTGGACGAGACCCAGTTCCCTGTCTTCCGCGTGGGCTTTGCCGACCATTCCAGTTGGGACATGGTGTGGCTGCGCATCGACTGGAACGGGCACGGCTTCGACGCCTTCGTCACCGACGTCAACCTGGGCCGCACCCGCGTTTCTGTCACGCTGCCGCAGATTCCCAGGCCCGACCAGTGGCTGCATCTGTCACTGGCCTGGGATGAAACCAGCGGAATCCGATTCTATGTCGATGGCAAACTGATGGCCACAAAGACGGCCACGGGACTCTTCGATACCAATCTTGACCAGTTCGGACCGCACTCGCGCATCATTGGCCCTACAGGAGTTGAGAGCTCCTACAGCTACGCCCGCGGCGGCGATATCGACGAATTGCGCGTCTACGACCGCATGCTGAGCGACGAGAATATCGCCGGCCTGGCCAAGAATGAGATTCCGCAGACCATTCCGGCCATTCAACGCAGCGTTGCCGCCGGGCCGTCGCCCAGCGAGCCCGCTGCGCCCATCGTCCCGGCTGTCGGACGCTTCGACTCGGGATCGGGCCACGCCACCGACTGGCAGCAGGAGTGGAATCTGAAGTACGGCTGGAATCGAGCCGGGGACGACCCCGTCGTGCTTGAAGAAGAGTTCACGGCCGTCCGTAAAGTCGAGATCCACGACGTGTACGATCTCGACCGCTGGTGGTGGAAGGCAACCGACGGCATCCGCGAGACCACCTGGCCCGGCGTCTACAATCGCTCGCGCCTCATCGGCCGCGACGACTACTTCGAGCTGCCGGACTGGGATTGCTACTCGCTCTCCGGCAAAACCGTCACTTTCTACCTGCCCGACGAGCCTTGGAACCATCTGGAGATCGAGGGCGGTGCCTGGGGCAAGTGGACCCTGCTCACGCATGACAAGGAAAAAGCCGCGGATCTGGAACAGCCGTTCTTCGACCGGCCCATCGGCCAGGAGGTTACCTGGCATCAACTGGACACGCCGGTCACCGGCCAGAAGATCCGATTTGTGAACCAGGAGCAGGAGCAGCCGCTCGGCGAAGTCTCCGCGTACTACGTCCATCCGGGCGCCGAGCCCACCGGCGTCGACACCCTGCGCTACCACCTCACCAGCGCCGTCGATGGCGCCGACAATCCCTCGACCAAGCCGCTTACCGACTTCATCGCCGGCCGCTTTGCGCCCGACGAGCGCCAGACCATGATGGCCATGCCCGCCGGCGCTCCCGAAGCCGCGGCGCATCGCGCAGCAGCGCAGAACCAGGCCGCACCGGCGAGCCCGGCCGCCAAAAATCTGCCCATCGTGCACATTCTCATTCCCGCCGATTTCCGGGCCCAGCCCACATCGCTGACGCACGTCTTCTCTTACGGCTGGGAGAACATCGACGGCGGACTTGACGGCATCGCCATCGACCTGCCTCCGCTCCACCTCAAACCCGATGCCGGCGGCGTCATCCCTCTGAACATCCAGATCAAGGATCCGGTCTGGCCGATGCGCAACATGCTCTACTTTACGTTTGCCGTCCGCCCGAACACGCCGCATACGCTCTGGCTCGACACGCGCGACCGCATCCTGCCCAACGGCAAGAGCCTCTACCTCACGATCGCCGCGCAAAGCGAGGACTTTTCCCCGGCGGCGCTCGATGGCGCTGAAGTGCGGCTCATCTTCAAGCCGTACCAGGATGCCCTGCCCGAGCATATTGCCGACCGCTTTACGCAGGTGCGGGACGAGTACGCCAACCTGGTTGAAGAGGGCGTGAGTTCGCGGCGTCTCAATCTCTTCAATCGCTTCGACGGCGACATCACCGACCTGCTGCGCGTCGATCCCGGCAACACGCTGGCGCGCAACTACTGGCACGAGATGAACCAGGAGCAGCCGCGCACGCCGTTCATTCTGCCGCAGGCGCCCGCGGGCGTGCCGCAATGGGCCTTCCTGCAAGTCGAGGATCTCGGCTATTTGAAGCGGCTCATCAACTGGTATATCGACAACCGCCAGATCTCAAACGGAGAATTCGGCGGCGGGCTCTCCGACGACAGCGACTTCAGCGAATGGTTCCCGGGCCTGGCCATGATGGGCTCGACGCCCGACAAGATCAAGGCCTCGCTCTGGCGCGAGCTCAACGCCATGTACGCGCAGAATATGTTCACCAACGGCCTGGCCACCATCCAGACCGACGAGCTGCACAGCTATGAGGACGGCATCAACGTGCTCAGCGAGAATATGCTGCTCGACTTCGGCAGCCCCAAGCAGATTGAGCGCGCCATGGTTACGGCCAAGCGGCTGGAGTGGCTCTCGGGCATCAATGCTGCCGGACATCGGCACGTGCGCTCGAACTACTTCAACGGCGCCAAAATGGCCACCGGGGGCGTGTGGGGATGGTCGCGGGAGAACTCCTACATGGACTTCCATCCCGCGCTTTCCCTGGTGCTCTTCAACGGCATGCCGGAGACGCGGAAGATGCTTCTGGAGCTGGCCGACGGCATCCTGGCGCATTACAAACCCGGCCCCGACGGAAAGCCCGCGCTGCATCTCGAAGTGAACTTCAAGACCGACGAGGACCGGGCGACGGGCATGCGGGCGTGGTTCATCCTGTGGGCGGCCTACCGCTGGACCGGTGACAAAAAATACGTGCAGCCATTCGTCGATGCCCCGCTTGCTTCACTGCCTGAAGTGAACGCCGACATGCTTGACATGCTCGATATGCGCAAATCCGAGACCGATCCTTTGATCGCCGCGGCCAATAAGACCGCGCAGCCCGGCGAGACCATGTGGCAGCTTGCCTGGCAGGCGACCGGAGACACCTCGTATCTGGAAAAGGTGTACGCCTCGCAAATTCGCACTGCGCAGGAGCGCCAGTTCATCAATCGGCAGGGCAGCCTGTGGATCGACCGCATTTACTTTAACAACGGCGAGCTCCAGCGCTCGCGGCTGGGCGGTGTGGCGCTGATGCGCAACTACTGCTACCCCGGCAACGCGGTGAGCTGGCGTTTCGACGCCCCGGCCAACGACCAGAGTGTGGCCATCCTTGTACCGGAGGCTACGCCCGATCACGTCAAAATCTTTGCCTACAACCTTGAGCGCGTTCCCGTGACCGTACACATGACCGGCTGGGAGGTTGACCCCGGAAAGTGGACCATGACCCAGGGAATACAAACGGGAGTTGGGAACGCGCAACCGTCTATGGATGCGCCGGTTCAGGGCCTCGAAACCAAAACCGTCGACTTTGAGCGCAGCAAGGACATCACCATCACCTTCCCGGCGCGGACGCAGACGGTGATTGAGCTCAAGCTCGCGCAAAAGGGCGTGCCGTACTGGGAACGGCCCGATCTCGGCATCGATCCCGAGGACGTGAAGGTGGAGGGCGCGAAGATGACCGTCACCGTGCACAGCGTCGGATCGGTTGACGCGCCCGCCTCGAAGGTCGTTCTGCGCGACAAGTCGGGCAACACACTGGCTTCTGCCGCAGTGCCCGCCATCAAGGCGCCGCTTGACCTTACACCCAAAACTGCCGAGGTCGCGCTCACACTGCCTGCCGGCGCGGACTTGAAGGGCGCAACGGTCACCGTCGAGTGTAGCGGGACCGTTCCGGAGATTACGCTGATGAACAATAGCGTGAAGATGTAGAGGCGACGGCCATCCATGGGCTCATTGCTGCATCGCGTTGATGCGCAATGGGCCATCCCGGGCCAAGTCCGCCGCGGTTTGTAGCGGCGGACGCAGTCAAAGGATACGGGCTGGATTTTTCGCGCCCGCGCAATTCATCATCGCAATAATCGCCGCGCTCCACGTCGTAGCAGCAAACCGACGGCCATGCGCTCCCGGCTGCCGGCTACTCCCGCTTCCGCCGCTGGTGTGTCGATGGAATGTTCATATCCTCGCGGTACTTTGCCACGGTGCGGCGGGTCAGCTGGATCCCCTGCGACTGGAGCAGCGCCGCGATCTGATCGTCGGTGAGCGGCTTCCTGGCATCCTCATCTTCAATGAACTTGCGCACCTTGCGCTTCAGCACCAGCAGCGGCGTGTCGGCGCCCTCGGGACCGGCCGCGCCCTCGGAGAAGAAGAAGCGCAGCTCCAGCACACCCTGTGGAGTGTGTGCGTATTTGTTCGCCACGGCGCGGCTGATGGTGGAGGGGTGCACGCCGATCTCCTCAGCCACCTCCTTGATCATCATGGGCCGCAGCGCCTCGCCCCCCTGGTCGAGAAACTCCTGCTGGCGGCGCACGATCACCTCGCACGTGCGCAGAATGGTGCTCTTGCGCTGCGCAATATTGCGCATCAGCTGCATCGCGGACCGAAAACGCTCCTTAACGTACTCCTTGACTTCCTTATCGGTGTCTTGCGCAACCAGCATGTTGCGATAGCGCCGGCTCAGGCGGAGACTGGGCATCTCTTCTTCGTTCATTGAGACCACCCATTCGCCTCCACGCTTTACAAAGAAGACATCGGGCTCAATGAGGCGGGCCTGCTCGCGGTTGTACAGGCGCCCCGGCCGCGGATCGAGGGTACGGATAAACTCCAATGCAGTTTGCGCTTCTTCGGGTCGAACCTGCGCCGCGCGGGCAAGATCCTTCATGTCGCGCTTCTGCAGCAAGGGCAAGTGCCGGTCTACGATCTGCGCCGCCACGACCATGGCCCGCCGCCGTTCCTCAATGCGGGCTTCCGCCTCGTCGCGAAAACTGCCGTGGGCATCAGCATCCGTCTGTTCGAGCGGACCGCCGTACAACTGGTCGAATTCCTGTTGTTGCGCCGCAATCTGCAGGGCCAGGCATTGCCTCAGATCGCGCGCGCCCACTCCGGCCGGGTCCAGGTGCTGCACCAGATCGATGGCGCGATGGATGAGAGCCAATGCCGCGGTCTCGTCCGGCACGTGACCATTGCCGGAGGGCGCGCTCTGCGGCACGGTAAGCAATGCTGAGGCCAGCTCTTCTTCGCTTGCGGTCAGGTATCCATTCTCATCCAGGTTGCCGACCACAAAATCGGCGGCGTCGTGCAGCTTGTTGTCCAGGCTCAGTGACCCCAGCTGCCACGCAAGGTGATCGGATAAAGTTGTCGGCTGAGAAAGAAAGTTCTCGAACGAGGGCTTCTCACTCTCCTCGTACTCCGGCTGGGTGCGGTAGCCGGGATCGAGATACTCCTGAAAGTAGGATCCAAAATCAATCTCGCTGAAGATATCCTTCGGCGGCGCGGCAGCTTCCTCGGCGCCACGCTCCATGCGCTCCTCGCGGCCTGCCAGTTCATCCAGAAGGGGAACAGACTCGTTAATCTCCTCCAGGACCGGGTTCTCCACCAGCTCCGCATCGATCATCTCCTTCAGCTCGAGCTTATTGAGGGCGAGAACGCTCACCATCTGCATCAGACCCGGTGTCAGGATCTGGCGTTGCGCTACTTTGATATTCAGTTTTGGTTCGAGCAGCGCCATCGATGCAGTCCGTTCTTCATTCGACCCAATGCGAGTGTACCTGCGAGTCAAACAGCAAAAGAAAACTTAAGGGAGAAATTGGAGTCAACCGAGGCTCTCGGTTCCAGATTGGGCACAGACACTTTTCTGGAATCTCTATTAGAAGTCTATAGCCTCGCAACCCGTCAGGACGCCACTCAAACGATTGCTGCCGCGATTCATCCCGCGTCGAAGCGGATCGACCCTTCCCTAAAGGATGAAACGTCCTTAACCCAGCGAAAATCCCTCTCCCAGGTAGATGCGTCGCACTTCCAGGTCATTGCCAAGTTCGTGCGGCGTACCCGCCCGGAAGATGCGGCCCTCGGCGATAATGTAAGCCCGGTCGGTAACGCTCAGCGTCTCGCGGACGTTATGGTCGGTGATCAGGACGCCGATACCGCTGGCCTTCAGATCGAAAATAATCTTCTGCAGCTCGAGCACCGCGATGGGATCGATGCCGCTGAAGGGCTCGTCGAGCAGAATGAAGTTGGGTTGAATGCAGAGCGCCCGGGCAATCTCGACGCGCCTCCGCTCGCCGCCGGAGAGCGCATATCCACGCGTGGTGCGGATGTGGCCGAGGTTCAGCTGGTTGATCAGCCGCTCCGCGCGGGTGCGGCGCTCCTGGTTGCCGATGGCCTGCGCCTCCAGTACGGCCAGAATATTCTCTTCCACGGTGAGCTTCCGAAATACCGACGGCTCCTGCGGAAGGTAACTGATCCCGTGGTTGCGGGCGCGCAGATACATGGGCGTTCGCGTGATGTCGGTCTCGTCGACCAGGACGCGCCCCGTCTCCGGAGCCACCAGGCCGACAATCATATAGAAGCTGGTGGTTTTACCGGCGCCATTCGGCCCCAGCAGACCCACCACCTCACCGCGCGAGATGGACAGGTTAACCCCCCGGACAACCTGCCTTCCCTTATAGCTCTTGCCTATTCCCTCCGCGATCAGAGTCTGCATTCAGTGTCCTGGCTCGCTTTCGCCGCTATGGCGCGTACGCTTTGGGCGCCGTCGTTTCAGTTCGCGTCTCGCTTCCGCCGCCTTCGATACTGACGCTATCATCGCGGCTATGGAAAATCAAAGCCTCGCCGGTTACGCGGCCGTGATCCGGATCGCTCATGGACGGCGGAACTTGGGCGGTCCCGGTTAAAACGTAGTCTCCCGTCAGGCCGGAGTAGACCAGCTTCTCGCCGGTTCCGCGACGGCCCTGAGAGGTCAATAAAACGTGCCCCGTTGCCGTCATGCGATCGACCTGCGTCTGGCCATCGTCCGAGGCGGTTGCGGGAATCAGCCGCAGCTCCACGGCATCGGATACGGAGGTGGCGGTTGTCGTCTCTGCAACCACGGTTCCCGCTACCCCCCCGCGCATCACCACCCGGTGCTCGGCATCGGAGTACCAAAGGTCGCCGCCACGCACCCGGATCACGGAAGGTGAAGAGGTCTTGCGCTCGTCTTGCGCCCCTCCCGGGATGCCTTGCGCCCGCCCTGCGCTCACCAGCACAGCGCGCACCGGCTCGCTGGCGTTACCGGTGCGCGCCGTGAATGTATCCCGGTGCTGGTCCAGCACGATCTCCGGCGCGGCCACCGAGCTTGCCTGTTGCCAAAGCCGCGCATGCCCGCTGAATGTAGCCTGTCCCGTGGACTCATTAAGATGCACCTCATCGGCAATCGCGTGCGCCGGCCCATTGCCTGCCAGGCCAGACCCGCTCTGAGCGCCGGCTTTGCCTGCGCTCGCCGGATTGGCGCCCTGCCACGTGGCTTTCACGTTGCCGCGGGCATAAGCGTCCCCTGACTGCCGCGACACATCCACCTTCTCCGCGATCAGATTCAGGCCGTTGTCCACAATGCGCGGCTCGCCTGTCGTGCGCGCATGGCCCGTCAGATGCAGCAGATCGCCGTCGCCCTCATATACCGCCCTCTCGGCCGTGGCACGCAGAGGCGGTTGCGGTTGCGCGCCGGGGGCCGATGCCGGCTGCTCAAGGAGCGCTACATGCCCATCGAGCTCGGCCGTCTGCAGGTCGGGCGCTGCTCCCGCCTGCGCGTCACGATTGCTTCCCTGCCCGCTGCTTCCCGCTCCCTTGCCGCCCGCTCGTATTTCTTGCGTCTCCCGGTTCTCCTGCTGGCGGAAGTTTGCCGTGAGCCGGTCGCCTCGTGCGATCTGATGCTCTCCTTTCGCAGTGACCTGTTCCATCAGGGCATGCCCCGTGCCCACCAGTGAACGCAAGGCTGACGACTCGCCGAACATGCCCGTCACCTCATCCGCCTGCATCCGGGCGGGCTGCGCGGGAGCATTGCCGCGGCGGCTTTCGCTGGTGATCGTCACCCCGCCGAAACCGCGAATCGTCTGCGGCTCCAGGTGTGCGCTGCCCGCGGCGCGCGACGCGCGGAACTCCAGATCCGCAACCTGCGATCGCCAGGTGCGCCGCACCCGAATCGATCGCCCGGTGGATTCCGAAACGGTCTCATCGCTCTGGAAATCCACACTCCGCTCCAGGTGCGCCCTCTGCAACTGCCCCTGCTCGGTAAAATTCAGATCCGCTGTAGGCGAGGTTCCATGGACGACGCGGCCGGGCTGC